>NZ_JBGAHM010000004.1:0-123700 GCF_044226135.1 Methylocella sp.
CGACGGGCGTGCGTCACGAAGGCGTCGTCTACCGGGAGGTCTTGCACGACGACGGTCCGACCCAAGTCAAATTCATGGCCTGTTGGCGAGAGGCGAACAGCAATCCCGCGCTGGGATCGTTCCTGGCGATGTTGCGCGAACACTACCCCGATTTCTCGGCCGAACCGCCAGCGGCCTGAGCGGCCCGATCGCGACGCGCTTTGGCGAAGGCGCGATCGGTCGCCATGAATCGCTCGATCATCGGCACGATGAGCTTCGACGGATCGGGCGCCGTTTGGCCGGTCGTCCGGCCGAGCACCTGAGCACAGGCGACGAGATCGCGATGCACGGCGGCCGGTAGTTCGACGCTGATCCTGACTGGCTTGTCGTCGGTCATAGGCGGTGCTCTTCAACTCGTCGTCGAGGCCTCGATCGACCAGCCGGCCGATGACGGGCACGTCGAGACTCTCGCCGGCGAGCACATAGCTCCCGGCCGCGCGCTCGATACCGTGCTCTCGCAAGCCCCGATGAATCCGCTTGATGATGTCTCGCCGGTGCGTTTCCAGCCCGCGCCGATTTCCGGGCCGTCGGCATCGCCAAGGTGGACGCGAAAGTCGGGCGCATTCTCGGCATCGGAAGATTCGGCCGGAACGAGGGAGAGGTCGTGGGTGAAGAAGAGCGTCTGAATGCGTCCGGTGAAGCCGGATTTGTCGCGGGTGAAGTGACCGATCTGCGCCATGGGAACCTCCTGGGTTGGCGGGTTGGGAAGCGGGTCAATCGGTGGCGGCGCGCCAGACGAAGCGGCCGTGGCCGGCTTCGTCGGTCCACAACGGGACCGCACGCGCGACGATCGAAGCGACGGGGAGCGGGCCGAAATAGCGGCCATCCAGGCTGTCCGGGACGGTCGGGTTCATGAGGAAGACCTCGCCCGACTGAAGCACCCGACAGCCGCTCCAGCGCGGCAGTGGACGGCCCAGGTGATCGCGGTCATGAGCGGTGCCGACCTCGACCTGATCGACGGTGACGAGGTCGCCGGCCCGACACACGATCTGTCCGGGTAGCGCCATGACGTGTTTGAGCAGCGGGACGCCCTTGGGCAGAAAGCCGGCGTCGGCGAGGTAGCTCGCAATCGGCTCGGGTGGACGGCCGAGACATAGACCACGCGCGCGTCCGGCAGCGCATGCTGCAAGCGCAAGCCCGCGCGGCCCTGCTGGGAGGGCGCGACATCGCCGCGTTCGCCCTTGCCGCCACCGGCGTTCTGCATGGCATGGCTCTCGTCGAAAATGATCACTCCGTCGAAGTCGGAGCCCAACCATTCAACGATCTGGCGGACGCGCGAAAGCTTCTCGCCGCGGTCGTCGGACCGCAGCGTAGCGTAGGTTAAAAATAGGATGCCTTCGGCGAGCCGGATCGGTTTGCCCTGGGGGAAGCGTGAGAGCGGCGTGATGAGCAGGCGCTCCATGCCGAGGGCCGACCAGTCGCGTTGCGCGTCCTCGAGCAGCTTGTCGGATTTGGATATCCAGACCGCCTTGCGCCGGCCCTTCAGCCAGTTGTCCAGGATGATGCCGGCCGACTGGCGGCCTTTGCCGGCGCCAGTGCCGTCACCCAGCATGAAACCCCGGCGAAAACGGACGGCGTTCGGCGCGTCATCGCGGGCGGCGGTGACAAGATCGAAGGTTTCGTCCACCGTCCAGGCGCCGGCGAGATAGTCGCCATGCGCTTCACCAGCATAGATCACGGTCTCGAGCTGGGCGTCAGACAGGACGGCCTCGCTGACGAGACTGATCGGCAGGCGCGGCCGGTAGCTGGGCTTCGGCGGTGCGACCGAGGACATGGCGGCGGATTGCACCAGCTTGGTGGGATGGGCGTGGGCGCCGCGAATCCGGATCGATTGGAGCCGGTATTCCTCATAGATCGCATCGCTGAGACGCGCGCCCTCGGGCGGCGTCCAGTCGATGGTCTCGTAGGCGAGATCGACCGCCTCCGGATCGGCGACCGAAGGCTTTCGATGGCTGCGCCCGGCATGGTGACGGCATCGTCGCCGGCCTGAGCTTCCACATTCTCGATCTGGCCGGAGTCGCCATAGCCGTCGAAGCTGACGACGACGCGGGTGACGCCGGCGAGCGCCAGTGCATTGAGCAGCGCTGCCTTGTTGAGGGTGAAAAGCTCGGCCTCGAGTTTGGCTTGGGCAGCCGCCTTGATCTCCCAATCGGAAAGCTGCGGAGCGGACTCGGACGTGGTGTCGGATGTGCTGGCCATGGTGGTCTCCTGAAACAAAAGCGCCCGGCGCGGTGGCCGGGCTGTCGGATTGGTTGAGGGGAAAGGATGCGCGGGACGGCCAAAACCCCCCCGCGCGATCGGGTTACTCAGCCGCGATCGTCTGCGGCTCGTCTTCTGCTTGCTCGGAAGGCTCGTCCTCGTCTCCGGCGAGGAATTCCGGCAGCGCCTCGCCCTCGCCTTCGTCGCCGACCTGATCGGCCGACGGCGCGTCGTCATCGACGGTGCGCAGCGGCTCAGGCAGCCAGAAGCTGTCGGCGAGAAGCCGCTCGGCTTCTTTGGCCATGTCGCCCTTTTTCAGATGGTCGATGAGCTGGGCGGCGCGCTCGCCTGCGCCTTCGCGAACCGCTTCGAGGATGCGGCGCTTCGGCACGCGGCCGAGATAGTTCTCGACGGTCGGACGCCATCCGGCCTCCACCATGTCGAGACCGACGGCCCGGGCGATGCGGTTGTCCTCGGCCAGCTCCTCTATTGAGACGCCGGCCTTCACGCGCCGGACGTTGGACTGGCTCAGCACCAGCTTGTTGAAGGGGATGTCGCGCGAGGACGACAGGGTGATCTTCTGAACGGCAGTAGCCATGGGAGTAGTCTCCGCGGCGGGCGGCCGAGAGACTCTCTCTCGACCTTCAACCCGCCACGAAGACCGGCGCAGCCCTCTTCCTCTCGGGTCGCTCGGCCGCCGCCATCGCGGTGGCGGCTGTGCTACGATCCGGCTAAAGGGGGACAGACGTCAGAGCATGCGCGGTAACGAGACACGCAATCAGCACTTCGTGCCGCAGTCATCGACCAGGCATGACAGGGCATCACGCAGCGTCCGCGGCTCCAATTCCGCAAGGCGGCTCATGTCTAGCCAACCTTCGTCGACCATCCGGCGCATCGCCGGGCGATCGCCGGGGTCGAGGCCCGGCGTCTCCGTCACGGCGATCTCGTAGCGCGGAATGATCTCCGTGCGGACCCGCCAAGCCTTCCCGGAATCTTCCAGCATCGTGTCCGCGTGAACCGACACGCCGTGGCCGACGGCGAACTCCAGCCGATTGCGATAGATCAGCGCTAGGCGATCGCGTTCCGGATCGTCGACGACGATTTCATTGGATGGGCGTCGCCTGAAGATCGCCTTGTCCACAGCGCCTTCGAGCGCGGCCACGGAAATCTCCGGCTGGAAAAGCCAGGCGCGGTCCTTGTTGTCATCGGGCTCCAACTGGCCGTTCACCAGGAACAGGGTGATGAGGCGCTCGCCCTGGTCGTTCGTCCGGACGGTGCCTTGTAGCCTGACGTCAGGCTGGTCTCGGTCCGGCGTCGAGGGCCTGATCGGTCCGTCGCTCAGTGTCAGGGGAACGACCCCACCGCACGGGATGCGCCGCCACACCTTGACCTTTGTCTCTTCCTCCCTGCCGGTCGCCCGGTTCTTCCGGGTCTTGACGACTTCGTGCTCGTCGCTCGGGACACGCTCGTAGCGTCCCCAGCGAACATCGACGGCAAGCGACTCGACGCCCGGCGCGGCGCAGAAGGTGAACCCCATGCTGGACGGCACGAGCGATTGATTGTTCGTCGTGTCGATCTCGTCGAGAGCGTCATCCTCGGGCTCCACGCGGCCGGAAGCACTCGCGAATTCGGCGCCGGGCTCGTGGATGGGCGCCGCTCGCTCATCCTCGATGTCGCCGACCTCGTCAGCGGCCGCCGCTGGCTCGACCGGCGTCGTCTCGCCGTCGCCTAGTCGGCGTGGCGCGAGCTTCCCGACCAGATAGCGGTCGCGGACGCTCATGTCCTTGATCAGCTCGTGTGGGCCACCAGCAGGACCGAGGAGATCGTCGCGGACCGCCAATTCGAGCAGATCGCGCACGTAGGCGACGTCTTGGGTGAACTGCACGTCAGCCGCTGAAATACCGTCAAAGGCGAAGACGGCGGCCAGGTCCTCCGGGCGGAGCCGCTCGATGGGACCAGGAGGCAACGTCAGCCCGACGTCGGACACTGAGCCCGATACGCCGAAGGTGTGCATGCGGTCGAAATAGATCGTCGTGCTCGCGAGATCGGAGCGCAGCCGCAGAATCCGACCAATACATTTCAGCACTCCTCCGGCACCCGCGGCGGCAACCCAGTGCCCTTCATCGACCGCTGCGATCTTCGAACGCTCCCCTTCAAGCCGTGCGACGTAGGGGCCGAGCCATGTCAGCTCTCTTGCGAGCCATCCTTGTGCTTCTGAATCTACAGTCGTGTTCATGCGTCCCCCTGAGTCTCTACAGTTCGACGCGAGAGAAGTGCGGGTATATGCGGTAGAACTTCTTGAAGACCGTGATGGGGTCTTCGCCCATATCGGACTTGGGAAGGCGAAGGCCACACGTTCGAATCGTGTCGGGTGCGCCATTTTGTTCAAGAACAACATCTTTGGGTTCCGGGCCCTGTCCTTGTCATAAGCGCAAGGGTTTAAGGCGTGCGCCGTCCGTTCGCCGGCCTGCTTGCCTGGGGCCGCCGCATCCTCATTTCGTTGCGTCCTTTGTTGGGGAAGGCTTCCTACCAGCGGAACGTGATCGGCGTCCCTTGGATCATCGGCGTGTTAAGCGGCCGGTTCGCCGGCAGGGGCGCGATCGCCTTCCACTCGCAATCCGTCAGGTCGAAGCGCCCCAGCGCAACCTCTGCGCGCCCAGGTCGAACCGCGCCGACGCCAACCCGGGACTCTCGTGACGGATTTATGGGCTGGACCTGGGTCAATATGTCGATTAGTCTCGATATATGGAATCAAGCGCCGCCATTCTTGCTTTCGCCGCGCTCGCGCAACCAACCCGGCTCGACGTGTTCCGTCTTCTGATGGAGCACGAGCCGGACGGATTGCCGGCGGGCGAGATCGCCCGCCGGCTGGATGTCCCGCACAACACCATGTCCACGCATCTGGCGACGCTGACGCGCGCCGGTCTGATCGACGCCGAGCGTCAAAGCCGGTCGATCGTCTATCGGTCGAGGCTTGAGGCCGTGCGCGCGCTCATGAGCTTCCTCGTCAAGGATTGCTGCGGCGGCCGCCCCGAAATCTGCGCGCCGCTGATCGCCGATCTTTCCCCCTGCTGCCCGCCGCAAATCCTCGTCGCCAGGGAAGCCGCCCGTGACTGACCGCATCTACAATGTCCTGTTTCTCTGCACGGGAAATTCAGCTCGCTCGATCCTCGCCGAGAGCATCCTGACCAAGGACGGCGCCGGCCGCTTCCGCGCCTTCTCGGCCGGGAGCCAGCCGAAGGGCGCGATCAACCCGTTCGCCCTGAAGGCGCTCGGGAGCTTCGAATATCCGACCGACGGATTCCGTTCGAAGAGCTGGGAAGAGTTCGCCCTGCCCGGCGCACCCGTCATGGATTTCGTCTTCACCGTCTGCGACAACGCCGCCGGCGAAGCCTGCCCGGTCTGGCTAGGCCAACCGATGACGGCGCATTGGGGCATCGAAGACCCCGCCTCGGTCGAGGGGCCGGATATCGAAAAGGAAAAGGCGTTCATCGCCGCCTTCCGTTATCTGCGAAACCGGATTTCCGTCTTTGCGGCCCTGCCGATGGCAAGCCTCGACAAGGCCGCCTTCGGCGCCAAGCTGCGTGAGATCGGCCGCAGCGAAGGCGCCACGTCGCCACGTCCTGACGTCGCGTGAGGCCGGTCATGGACGTCGTCATCTATCACAACCCCGATTGCGGCACGTCGCGCAACACCCTGGGCCTTATCCGCAACGCCGGCGTCGAGCCGCACGTCATCGAATATCTCAAGACGCCGCCGAGCCGGACGATGCTTGAACAGCTCATTACGAGGATGGGTATCTCCGTTCGCGCGCTGCTGCGCGAGAAGGGAACGCCCTATGCCGAGCTTGGCCTGGACGATCCGACGCTGAGCGACGAGCAGCTTCTCGACGCCATGCTGGCGCATCCGATCCTTATCAACCGGCCGATCGTCGTAAGCCCCAAGGGCATGAGGCTCTGTCGCCCCTCCGAAGACGTGCTCGACCTGCTGCCGCCGCAGCGCGGAGCCTTCGTCAAGGAAGACGGCGAACGGGTGATCGACGACCAGGGCCGCCGCGTCGCGACGGCCTGAGGAGCATCCATGTCCATCTTCGAACGCTACCTCACGCTCTGGGTCGCCCTGTGCATCGTCGCGGGCGTCGCGCTGGGCCACCTCATGCCCGGCGTCTTCCACGCCATCGGCAACGCCGAGATCGCCAAAGTCAATCTGCCGGTCGCGGCGCTGATCTGGCTGATGATCGTGCCCATGCTGGTCAAGATCGACTTCGCCGCCCTCGGCCAGGTCAAGGAGCATTGGCGCGGCATCGGCGTCACCCTCTTCGTCAACTGGGCGGTCAAGCCTTTCTCGATGGCGGCGCTCGGCTGGCTGTTCATCGGCTATCTATTCCGGCCCTATCTGCCGGCCGGCCAGATCGACTCCTATATCGCCGGCCTCATCATCCTCGCCGCCGCGCCTTGCACCGCCATGGTCTTCGTCTGGTCGAATCTCACCAAGGGCGAGCCGCATTTCACGCTGAGCCAGGTCGCGCTCAACGACACGATCATGGTGTTCGCCTTCGCGCCCGTCGTCGGCTTGCTGCTGGGCCTGTCGGCCATCACCGTGCCGTGGGACACGCTGGTCCTGTCCGTCGCGCTCTACATCGTCGTGCCGGTGATCGCCGCGCAGATGCTGCGCCGCCGGATACTCGCCAATGGCGGCGAACCGGCGCTGAAGCGCGTCCTCGACCGGCTTCAGCCATCGTCGCTGGTCGCGTTACTCGCCACGCTCGTCCTGCTCTTCGGCTTCCAGGGCGAACAGATCCTCGCCCAGCCTCTGGTGATCGCGCTGCTCGCCGTGCCGATCCTGATCCAGGTCTATTTCAACTCGGGGCTCGCCTATCTCCTCAACCGCCTGGCCGGCGAACAGCATTGCGTCGCCGGGCCTTCGGCGCTGATCGGGGCTTCGAACTTCTTCGAACTGGCCGTCGCCGCCGCCATCAGCCTGTTCGGCTTTCAGTCGGGCGCGGCGCTCGCCACCGTGGTCGGCGTGCTGATCGAGGTTCCCGTGATGCTCTCCGTCGTCTGGATCGTGAACCGCTCGAAAGGCTGGTATGAGCGTGGCGAGAAGCCCCAGGTCGTGGCCGAGGCGAAGCGCTGATGCCGCATGATCTTCCCAATGTCGAGGGCGCATGCCTGGACGCGCCGACAATCGACCGGCTTCGGGCGCCGCCTTCGACCCATCCGCCGCGCATCCTGCTGCTTTACGGTTCGTTGCGCGAGCGTTCCTACAGCCGTTTCCTCACGCAGGAAGCCGAACGCCTGCTCAATCACTTCGGCGCGGAAACGCGCGTCTTCGATCCGCATGGCCTGCCTTTGCCGGACGGCGCCGAGGCCAGCCATCCGAAAGTGCAGGAACTGCGCGAGCTCTCGCTCTGGTCGGAAGGTCAGGTCTGGACCAGCCCGGAGCGGCACGGCGCGATGAGCGGAGTGATGAAGGCGCAGATCGACTGGATTCCGCTTTCGGTCGGCGCGGTTCGGCCGACGCAGGGCCGCACGCTCGCCGTCATGCAGGTGTCGGGCGGCTCGCAGAGCTTCAACGCCGTCAACCAGATGCGCATCCTTGGCCGCTGGATGCGCATGGTGACGATCCCCAACCAGTCCTCCGTGGCCAAAGCCTTTCAGGAGTTCGACGAGGCGGGCCGGATGAGGCCGTCCGCCTTTTACGACCGGGTGGTCGACGTGATGGAGGAGCTGGTGAAGTTCACGCTGCTGACGCGCGACGTCTCTTCCTACCTGACTGACCGCTATTCCGAACGCAGGGAGAGCGGCGAGGCCCTGACGCGGCGGGTCAATCTGACGGCGGCGACCTGAATGTTCTGAACCGCGCCGATCATGCCGCGCCGCCGCCGATCCCGAAGGTTCGCGGGAAAAGCGGAACGGCTGGGAGAAGACAGGCCTTGCGCGCGTGTGGCCGGCGCGATCCTGCACGGCCTCGACGCCGAAGCGGACCGGCGCTGATCGCCGGCGCCGCCGTGACCGTCAAGCCCGCGCCAAAGACCCGCCGCGCACGTCGACGCTCGGCGAACTGGCTGCGGACATCTTCCCGCGCGGCGTCGTTCAGGCGCCGGTCGACCGGAATGGCCCCGGATCCTTTCCGACGAGCCGCGCGGACGTCGCGCATGTGAACGCCTTACATGCGAAAGGCCAGGGAGGCGAAGACGGAGTCGCCGCGCACGCGGTTTTGCGTGGCGAATTCGTGGAACCAGCGCGCGCTCAGGTTGAGCTCCTGCGCGCCGGCCTTGATCGTCCAGGCGAGCTGCGGACCGACGGCGGCGACGCGGCCCTCGAAGCCGCCGAGGTTCAGGTCGCCGCCGCTGTCCGGCGTGACCTGCTGGTAGAAATAACCGCCGACGCCGACGGCGAGGCCAAACGGCAGGTGCTGGTTGAGCGCCGCCTCGACGTGAAGCTCCTCGCCGGTCTGGTAGCCGGTCGCGGCGTTGACCGTGTTGAAGGTCATGCCGACGGCCGCCGAGGCCTCGATTCCGGTCGTCATGCTGAGATAGGTATAGGCCCCCTTGAGGTCGACGCCCGGCCGGTTGAGGCCCGTGAAGGCCAGCGCGTCCGCGTTGTAATAGCCGGTCGGCGCGAAGCCGGTGAGCGTCGCGGACCAGTGGTGGTCGCCCTCCTCCCAGCCGACGAAGACGGCGTAGGCGGTGTCGCCAAGGGCCGTCGCCTGCGCCGACACATTGGGGTCACGCGCCACGCCGAGCGGCCCCACGAAGTTGGCCCCGACGGCGTTGCGGTCGGAGCCGAAGGGCACGACAGCGGCGAATCCGATCGAGCCGCCGAGCGCCTTGAGGTCGGTGACCCAGGAGATCTGCGTGATGTTCATGGCGAACTGCTCGCGCAGGCCGACCGCCGCGGCGTTGCCGAACGGCAGCCGGAGGTTCTTTCCCGCGCTGCCGTCGTAGAGATAGAAGGTGTTCTGAAAATAGAAGCCCGGCGGCGGCGTGAAGCCGGTCAGCGAAACCTGGTAGCCGAGAAGATAATTGCCAAGGCCATATTCGGCGGCGTTCGCAGAGCCTGCGAGCGCCATGGCTCCGATGACGGCGCAACCTAGCCTTTTGCCCAAAACCACCGTGCTTCTCCTGTGTGCCGTTCGCGGCTTCCGGCGCTCCCGCGCCGACCGGCGAGCCTTTGGCCGTCTTCAGATCTTCGCGCCGAAAGCTCTCAAGAAAGGCCGGCGGCTGGGCGGTTCCTTGTCGTAAGGTCCGAGGGCCGGCCGTGACGATCTTGAGGCGAGTCGCCGTCTCGCGCGATAAAGCCGGCGTCAAGACATGAAAAGGAAAGAAAAGGCCCTCGGAAACCGTCAAGGCCCGGATGATAGGTCGGGCGACGCCGTGCGCAAGCCTGTCAGGGGGCCGCGCGCGGCGAAACGGCGGGCTTTCGCGCCGGCGAGGCGGAGATGTGGCGTTTGAGCCACAGGCGGGCGCCCGGTCCGGCGGCGCGGGGGCGGCGCCCGAACCGGCCCCGCGCGTCGCGCCCGGCTGGCGGGCCTTTCAAGCGCCGCCGCGGCGGGCGCCTCAAGATCGGATGCGCCGGCCATGCCTCGAAGCGCCGTCGCCGTCGCGGCATGGCGGGGCTGGCGGCGGCGGAGAGGTCAGGCGCTGAAGGCGGGCGAAGATTTTCGCGGGGGCATGGCCCCGCGGCCGTGCGCGGCCCGACGGCGGCGCGCGCGGGGGAAAGTTCGCATGCGCGTCAAGGGCCGCGCGGGCGCTTCAGACAGCTTCGTTCGATCACGGCGATCAAATTGCGAATGCGCCGGCTCGACGGGCCGCGCGCCGGATTGCGCTACTGCGGCGAACGTCAATCGACAATCTGGCGCAGGACGCGTTCAAGGGCGGCGTCGAGGCCGCGTGCGACGCCCGTGACCTCCGCGTCGCCGAATTGCCCGAAGAGCGAGGACGGCTTGTCGTACTCGAAGACCGCGCGGCCCTGCGCGTCCTCGTAGAGCGCCACCCGGAACGGGGCGTAGAGGGCGGCGGGCAGCTGACGCGTCGTCATCTTTGACGCCGTGAGCGGATTGCCGACCTCATACTGGAGCGCCTTTCGCGTGAGGCCGGCCATCTGCGACACGTCGCCAAAATTCCGGCTCAGCAGGATCGAGAGTTCGGCGCCGCCTTCGAGCAGCTCCCGCGCGCGATCCGCCTCGCCGTCGTTCAACAGTCCGAGAGCCTCCATGTTCAGCCGCGGCAGGAGGGACTCGAAGGCGTCGCGCGCGCTTTCGAATGAGCGCGCGAGCACGAGCTTCACGTGCTGGACCGCTATCGTCGTCTCGGTAAAGATTTCGTCCGTCATCGTGACCGCCTGATCATGTTGTCGCGTGGATCCCTTCATAGCGCCTCCAGGGCGAGCGCTATGCCCTGGCCGCCGCCGATGCAGAGCGTGACGACGCCGCGCCGCAGGCCGTCGCGCCGCATGGAATGCAGCAGGCGGGTGGTCAGCACAGCTCCGGTCGCCCCGATCGGATGCCCATGCGCGATCGCTCCGCCTTCGACGTTGACGATGTCGGCGGCAAGGCCAAGCTCCTTGATGATCGCCAGCGGGACCGCGGCGAAGGCCTCGTTGATCTCAATCCGGTCGACGTCGGACAGCGCCCATCCGGCACGCTCCAGGCACTGGCGGACGGCCGGCGCGGGTCCGAGCCCGAACAGGCCGGGCTCGACGGCCGCCACGCCATAGGCCACGAGGCGGCCCATCGGCGCGATCTCCTGCGCCTCCGCAAAAGCGCGATCGGCCACGATCATCGCCGACGCGCCGCTGTTCAGGCCGGGCGCGTTGCCGGCGGTGATGGAGCCGTCCTTGCGGAACGCCGGCTTCAGCCGGGCGAGACCCTCGAGCGTCGTGTCCGGCCGGGGCGCTTCGTCGACGGCGAAGCTCTCCTCGCCTTTCCGGCCCTTGATCGTCACGGGGACGATCTCGGCGGCGAACGTCCCGGCGGCCGCGGCTTCGGAAAAGCGTCGCTGGGACCGCTCGGCCCATTCGTCCTGCGCCTGCCGGCTGATCTGGCTGCGGGTCGCCATGTCTTCGGTGTGCCAGCCGGAATGCTCGCCGGAAAAGGCGTCGTTCAGCCCGTCGCGCAGCATGCTGTCGACGATCGCGCCATCGCCCATGCGGTAGCCCCAGCGCCCGCCTTCGACGAGATAGGGCGCGCGGTCCATGTTCTCCATGCCGCCGGCGACCGCGGCGTCGTAAAGTCCGAGCTGAACCTCCTGCGCGGCGGTGACGATCGCCTGCGCGCCGGACCCGCAGACGCGGTTCACGGTCATGGCGGGAACGGAGACGGGCAGGCCTGCGCCTATGCCGGCCTGGCGCGCCGGGTTCATGCGGTTGCCGGCCTGGACGACGTTGCCCATCACCACCGCGCCGACCCGGTCGGGCGCGATCCTGGCGCGGCCGAGGGTTTCGCGGATGGCGGCCGCGCCAAGCTCGGGCGCGGGAACGCCCTTGAGCGCGCCGTTGTAGGCGCCGACCGCGGTCCGCACGGGCTGCGCCAGAACGATGTCGCGTGTCATGTAAAGCTCCAATGTGCAGGGTTGCGGCCGCCGGGCTCACGCGAACGCGCCGCGTCGCGCTGAAGACGCGACCAGGGCGGCATGCGCCGACTGTTGGATCCGCTCTTCCTGGGCCGCGTCATTAGATTTCGATCTACATATAATTATGGGCGCCGGTCAAGTGGGGGTCAAGGACGGGCGCGCCGGCTTGTCGGCCGGCCCGGGGGCGCGGGCTGCGGCGAGGCCCGCCCGCCGTCCGCGTCGGACCGCATGACGACCGCGTTGGCGGAGGCGTCCAGAAAGCGCTTCGAAAGGGCGGGACTGGTCGCCACGCGGGAGAGCAGGAGAGCGCCGACCATCGTCGACAGCGCGGCGATGGACTGATCGCGCGTCGCGGCGTCCGGCGTGTCCGAAATCAGATGGTCGAGAAAATCGAGTTGCGCCTCGATCTCCTTTTCGAAGACCTGCCGGAGCCCGGCGTTATGACGGGCCACGTCGGAGCCGAGCGCCGCGAAGGCGCAGCCGTCTCCGACATCGTCGCGATGGCGCGCCGAGAGATAGGCCCGCACAAGCGCCGCGAAGGGTTTTTCCCTCGCGCGCGCGACGATGCGCGCCCATCTGACCCGGCTCCTGTCGAGCGCGCTGGCGCAGGCCTTGGTCGCAAGGTCCTCCTTCGATTCGAACTTCTTGTAGAAGCCGCCCTGCGTCAGGCCCGCCGCGCCCATCAGGTCGCTCAGGCCGATGCCGTCAAAGCCGCGCTCACGAAACAGGCGGCTCGCGGCGGCGATCACTTTCTGCCGGTTTTCCTCGGATTGAGCGCGTGTGACCTTCATTGAAAGCTCCGTTGCGATGGGCCTGAGCCGGGCGTCTTATATGGTAATTAACAGTTAAGAAGCGCTCCTGTCTGCTCGAAACGGCCGCCGATCGAGAGGCCGGCGAAGCTTCAGGCGATGCGGACGTCAGGAAGCTGATCGCCGCGCAGGACGGTCGCTGTCGCCCGCCTGCTCATGAAATCTTGGACAGGCGAGGCCCATGGCGCCCGACAAGCCGTCATGTGGCGCCCAAAAATCTGCGGCGGCCTTCCGCCCGACGCGTCGGCGCGTTCGGGCGTCCCGATCGTCACACGACGATTCCGGCGACCGTCATGGGCGGCGCCCGGGAGTCGTGCGCGGGACGCCACGGCTCCGTCGCGCAATGGCCGGCGCCAAGCCCGACGCGCACCTCGTCGTGATGACGCTGATCTCGTGTCCACTTGACAGTTAGAAGATAAATGCACTCATTACAGGAGGATTGCGACCCGCGCCGGACAGGGTCGTCTCGACGGGCGGAGGCTTCCGGGCGGGTCAGGCAAGATCGCGCGGCGCCGGTTCCCGGTCGCGTGCCCGGGGCGTTGTCATCACCAACGGCCCCCGACTGGCGTCGGCGCAAGGGCGAGGATTTCCAGCGACGAATCGTCGACGTCCGGCATGCCCCGACAGCGGCGGCCGCGACGCCGGCGAGACAGTTCAAACTGGGACGGAGGACGAGATGAAAGTGGAAGGTTCGGTCGCGCTGGTCACGGGCGCCAATCGTGGGATCGGGACGGCGTTTGTCCAGGGGCTGCTGCAGCGAGGGGCAAAGAAAGTCTACGCCGCGGCGCGTGACGTCGGCGCGCTCAAGGAGCTTGCGGCGTCGGATCCGCGCGTGATCGCATTGCCGCTTGACGTCACGAACGACGCGCAGGCGCGGGCGGCGGCCGAGCGGGCGCAGGATCTGACGCTGCTCATAAACAATGCCGGCGTCGCGGGAATGCAGGGCGCTCTGTCGGCCCCCGACCTTTCGGTCGCCCGGGAAGAGATGGAGGTCAATTATTTCGGCGTGCTCCGCATGTCGCGCATGTTCGCGCCGATCCTGGCGCGCGCTGGCGGCGGCGCGATCGTCAACGTCCTGTCGATGTTGTCGCTTGTCACCTTGCCCGCCGCCGGCACCTATTCCGCCTCGAAAGCGGCCGCTCTGGCCTTGACGCGCAGCCTCCGGGCGGAGCTGAAGCGTCAGGGAACGGCGGTGATCGCGGTCCTGCCCGTCCAGGTCGACACCGCCATGGGCCAGGGGCTCCCGGAGCCGCGTCTGAAGCCTGAAGACGTGGCGCTCGACACGCTCGACGGCGTGGAGCGGGGGACGGAAGAAGTCTTTCCCGGCGCCCTCACGCGCAACGTCGTCGACGCGTTCGCCGCGGACCCAAAAGCCGTTCAGGCGCATTTGTCGGCGATGCTGCCCGCGGTGAACTGAGGGCCGATCGTCGAGGCCGCGGCGTGGACGAGCGCTCCGCGGCCTTTCGCGCGCCCCTGAACCGGAGCTGTCCTGCTTCGCGACGCCAATTTGTCGACAGGGCCCCGGACTCGGACCCTGTCGTCAGGCCGCCCGCGAGACACGAGCGTGTCGAGATACGCGATCTCCTGCGTGGAGTCAGGACGGCGCCTCGAACAGACCCGGAGCATGCGGCGATCGCGGCGACGCCAACGCCGTCGATTCCACGTCCCCGAAAGTTCGTTGACGCCACGAAAATGAGCGTGGAACGGGTTCTGGCCGCCGTCTCCCCAATGGCCTTCGACGGCCGCCCTCCTCGAGTGGGCTTGACTCCAACAAGAGCGAACGCCGCCAAAAAATAGATTGTGATCGTGATGTTAAAAACAGTCGCCGGCGCGGTCCGCGCATGAGCGCCGCCTGCGATCATGAACTATCAGGAGGAATGCTTGAGCGCCAGGATCCCTTTCGCCACGCCTTTCGGCCATGCCGCGGGCGCCGCCGCCATCGCCCTGCTGACGGCGCAGATCGCCCATGCGGCTCCGGCGCTGATCGCGCTCCCGGCCGAGGCGCCGTTCCCGGAAAGCCTTGCGGCGACGTCTGATGGAACGCTCTACGCGGGAAGCCTGACGAAAGGCGGAATTGTCCGGGCGAGGCCCGGGTCGAGCGAAGCTGAAGTCTGGATCCCGTCGGGCGCGTTCGGCACGCGGTCCACGTTCGGCGTGCTCGCCGACGAGACGCGCGGAACGCTCTGGGCATGCTCGAACGACGCGACGCCGATCGGCGTCAAGGGGCCGAACGCAGTCGAAGGCTCGTTCGTAAAGGGTTTCGACCTGAAAAGCGGCGAAGGAAAAATCAGCGTCCAGTTGCCGACCGCGCAGTCGATCTGCAACGATCTCGCCGTCGGACCCGATGGATCCCTGTACGTCACCAACACGCTCCAGCCGCAGATCCTGCGGTTGAAGCCGGGCGCGTCGAAGCTCGAGGTGTGGGCGCAGGACGACAGGCTGAAAGGGGGGCTCGACGGCGTTGCTTTCGGCGCCGACGGCAATCTTTACGCCAACACGTTCATGAGCGGCGAATTGTTCCGCTTTGAACGCAATGGCGACGCCGTCGGCGCGATCACCAGGCTCGAGACGTCGCGGCCAATCAAATTTCCCGACGGATTGAAGGCTGACGGCGCGGGCTTTGTGATGGTCGAAGGCGCGGGTCCGCTTTCTCGCGTGACGATTTCAGGCGACAAGGCGAACATCGAAACGATCAAGGATTTCGCCGGGCCGACCGGCGTCGCCCGCGTCGGCGACATGCTGTGGGTGTCGGAAGGGCAGATCGGCTATCTCATGGATCCGGCCAAGAAAGGTCAGCTCCCCAGCTTCCAGTTGCGCGCGGTCAGGGCGCCCGCGCCGCTTCGGCCTTGACGAAAAGGAGGGATCGACGGGCGGCGCGGGGGGCGCGCGTTCTAAAGGAGAGCCGTCCTCGCCGATGGTTTGGCCGGCGCCGCCAGGGAGCAGGGCCGTGCGGCTCGCCGACCGGTCTTGCCGCAGGTCCAGACCGGCGGGCTCTATGTATTTGACATCTATCCGGCGCGCAGAACGGCCGTGTTTGGCGAATCGCCTCTTCCGGCGACCGGAGGGCGACCGTCATCGCCGCCTTGCCGTCCATGAAGGTTTCGTCCGACCGGCGTCCGCCTGCGGGGATGAAATTGGTAGCGGAGGTCCGAATCAGCCAGACACCCACTACGAATCCAGTTCGATTCCTGCTCGGGTCGCCGCGCATCCTCGCGGCTTAAATTTTGCGCCTGTGGAGCGGCGTGGCGATGGAGCTCCTCGGCCGCTTCTCGAGCATTGACCGCTCGATCCGGGCGCCGCGAACGCAGGGGAACGCGTACGAGCGCCGACATAGCGGGGCGCGGACGATCATGATCTCGCGGGCAAGGGCGCGGAACCGCCGATCATTGCCTGGAAAAAGCGGGAAGGCGTCAGCCGTCGGCCTCGTCATGCGCCGCCTGTTTTCCAAGCAGCATCGCCCGCAAACGGCCGGGGCGCATCGCCAGAGCGAGATTTCTGAGCACGAAGAGCGGCAGAAGCGCGACGAACATGACGACCGAGGCGCTGATCAATCCCGCGAGGCCGCCGCCTCCGACGCGCGGAAGGCTGTCCATGATCGTCCTGCCGTGGAACAGTCCTTCGATCACCTTCTCAATGACATGCACGACTAGAAGAAGCGCCGTGACGAGGAGCGTTTAGTAGAGGATCGGATAGATCAGCGGGCGTTTGCGCAGCCACCGGCCCGGATCGAACATCTCGAAGACGAGCGCCACTTTGGCGAAGATCAGGGCGTTGACGAGCGCGAAGCCCTGCATGGTGAAATTGACGCCCTTCTCGCGCATGACGATGCCCTGATTCAGCACGAAGACGCCGAACAGGACCCACAGGTAAAGGAACAGCGTCACGAAGCGGCGAAATTCTTCGGCCGCCTTTTCTTTCAGCTCCCTCGGCTGCGTCGATCCAGCCACGCCGGGGCCGTTCGTCTGGCTCGTCACTGAACTCTCCTCATTCATCCCGCCTGATCGCGGCGAGCCCGGGCGGCGAGTTCTTCCTCAAGGATTGGAACGCCAAGATTGCAGGCCTCGACGCCCTGGGCGACGCAAATCTTGAGAACCTCGAAGATTTCCGCGATCGAAGCGCCGGCCTTCAGCGCGTTCTGGACATGCCTTCGCACGCCCGGCGCATACATATGCGTAAAGGAGGCGTCGAAGGCGATGCTGATGAGCTCGATCTCCTTCGCCGGCAGGACGCCGCTTCCGTAAATGCCCGCGCCCGTCGCCATGAAGGCGTCGGTCCAGCCGGGGGCGAGCGCCAGAAACGGATCCCAGGCGGCGTTCCACTGGCCGATCGCCTTCATCTTGTCGACCGCCGGCGTGGCTGCGTCGGACGCAGCCGCCGGCGCGATCCCGGCGGCCTTGGCCTCCTCAAGCAGGATCGGCGCGCCGAGGCTGCACGAATGGACCGCCATCACGCTCGCGCATTTGAAGATGAACAGGATCTCCTCGCGGCTCGCGCCGGCGTCGAGGGCGCCGCGCACATGCCGCCGCGTTCCATCGGCGTTGAGGTTGGTGCAGGCGACGTTGACCGCGAGGCTGACGAGCTCGACGAGCTTCGCCGGCAGGACGCCGCCTCGCCATGGATCTGTCGACATCGCCTCGCAGGCGCCTGTCCACGCCGGGTCCTGCTGTTGAAGCTGACGCAGGGCGGCGGCGCTCCACGGCCCGGTTTCGTGATCGTGGATCGGGATGTCGTCCATGCGTCTTTCCCTCATTGACCCGGCGCCGGATCGGCGGCGGGCAAGCGCCACAAATGAGCCATCAGCCAGCTGATGGCGACGCCGGCGAGACAGCCCAGAAACACCTCGGCGACCTTGGCGAGGCCCTGTTCCGCGGCTGTCCGCTGCGAATGTTCCGTCAAGCCAGACGCAATGATGATGGCGGCGGTGATGGGCGCCTGCCGCCACATGTTGGGAATGTGTACGAAATAGGATGAGACGAGAACGGCGATCGAAATCGCCGCCGGCAGCCGCCATTCGCTCGATCCGCCCATGAGCAGGACGGCGAGGCCCACCGCGCAGCCGACTGTCGTGTTGATCAGCGACGCGCGCGCCATGCGCAATGCGTCCTTCATGACCGGCTCGCTGGCCGCGATGAGCGAAGCGATGGCCCAGATCGGGCTGACGCCGGCGAGATGGCGCAGAAGCAGCCAGAGCGCGGTCGAGCCGATGAAAACATTCAGAGCGAAGCGCACGCCACGCAGATCGTCCGCGCTGAAGCGTCTGAACAGGCTCGCGCGCATCGGCGTCCTATTCGTGCGCTTGCGGGGCGTTCCCGCGCAAGCGATACACCATGCCCGTCTTGGTCGTGCCGAGCGACAGCCAGTCGCGCCCGGCCTGCTGAAGCGTGATAAAGAAGCCGCGCATCCGCTCCATCGCCTTCTCGTGCAGATCGTCGCGGCGTTTGAACTTCGCCTGGAACGCAAATTCTCCGCATAATGGCTGATACATCCCGCGTTCGCGCCAGAGCGCGATATTGGCCTTCGCGGTCACGCCCTTGCCGAAATCGAGAACGCCAAGGTCCTGCAACACCTCTTCGACGATGGTCTGGTTCACGAGCTCGACATGATCCGTCGCGGATTTTCCCATCCCGGCGAGGCAGGGAAAGATCTCGCTCAGCGTCGCCATCGAGGTCCGGTCGCCTTCCGGCAACTGACTGAGGCCGATCTCGACATTATGCGAGAACAGAAGCCGGTATCCGCCGACCTCGTCTTTCAGGGGCAGGACTTCGGCCTTGAACTTGATCCGGTATTTTCCAGCGATGTTAGGCCGCACGTCGAGATTGGCCGCGGTCTGCGCGTCGGAATGGCGGAACTTGAAGACAATCTCCGGATCGCCGGCCAGAAAGCCTTGCTTGTAGCAAATTCGCCGGCGCAGGATGAACGCATGATTGTAGAGGCTGTTGTCGCCGGTGTCGAGAAACAGAACTTCTCTCAGCTCAGGCGCGAGAACCACGTCGCGATCGTCGAGGGAAATGCCGAACTCCCGCGCCGTCTGGCTCACCAGCGCGCCATATTCGAGGAATGTCTCGGCGCTTGTGAAGCGGTCGGGCTTCAGGATCAGCTTGCATTCGAGATATTGGACATCGTCAAGCGGATGCCCGTCGCTATAGGCGCCGGCCGCGAGCTCGACCCTGGCCGGCTTGGCCTGCGCCGCCGCGTCGGACGATGATTTGGCGCTCATGCTTGCTCTTCCCGAATTATCGACATCATTCTCAGTCCGGTTCAGGCGTCGGAAAGGCGAGGGGATCGGCCTGCCAGACCAGAAAGGCGTTGCCCGCGGGGTCGCCGATCACGGCGTGCCAGGCGACGCGCGGCGTTGCGGTTTTTTCCTTGAGGATCGACCCGCCGAGCCGCACGGCCGCCTCGAGAGCGTCGGCAAGCGACGGGACCTCGACGAAATTCAGCCACCCCGCCTGCGCGAAGGACGGTCGGCGCGCAATGCCGCCGGCGGCGGGCGAGCTCCCTTCGGCGTCGGCGGAGATCCGCCAGTAGTCGACGCCGGCGGCGCGCTCGACGCGCCAGCCCAGCAGCTCGCGGTAGAATGTCGCGAGCTGCTCGGGATGATCGCCATAGATCTCGAAATTGGTGATCCGTCCCGCCATGTTGGCTTCCACCCGGCCGGTCTGCGCGCAGCGATGAAGCGCGGCGAGCTTTCGCCGCGCTCGTCAGAAATCAGGCCGGGGCCTTGGCCTGCGCCGCCTTCACAGCCTCCATCGCGACTTTGACAGTCTCCGGCGGCGCCATGCAGTAGGACATCGGGTGCGAATCGCCGCCGGTCCTGGCGGTGGTCTTCTTCCCGTCCGTGTCGTAGACGAGGAAGCCCTTCTCGCCGTCGCGGCGGTTCGGCGGCAGGCCGAGCTCGCGCAGGGTCTCCTCGACGCTATCGTACCACACGCCGACCTTCATGATCTCGCGCGCCTCGTCGGTGGTCGCGACCTTGCGGCCGAACTCCTCGCAGATGCGCACCGCGCCCTCGACCTGCTGCACGGAGGTTTTGCGCTTCCTGTCGGCGCCCCAGAGATTGTCCTCATTGCCGACGCGCACATGCTGGCCGAGCACAATGGCCATCGCCGAGAGCGAGATCAGGCCTCGCATGCTCGACCAGAAGGTCGTCACCGCGCCCTGCGGCGCCTGACGCAGGAAGTCCATCCAGTGGTAGGGGTTGCGTCCGAGCGTGCCGCCGCCATAGCCGGCGATGGCCATGTTCATCGGGCCCATATAGGCGCCGGCGCGGATCAGGCGCTCGATGATCTCCATCTGGTGGATGTGGCCGGGCACGAAATAGGGCTGGATGCCATGCGCGCGCAGGCGCTTCAGATGCTCGAGATAGAACGCCGGACCGGCGTCGACGTACATCCCCGCCCAGGCGGCCTGGACCTGCGGATTGTTCTCAAGATGCGTCCCGACGATGTCCTCGGGGATCATCATCGACATGATGTCCCATTGCGTCGTGCCGGTGGCGATCGTGACGAATTCGGGCTTGGGGTCGAGCTCGGCGAGCATGTGCCGCGTGTCGTAGCTGAGCCACTTCGCCTTCGCCTCCGGCGTGTGCGGCGAGAAGGAGATCGACCCGCCGACCTGCAGAATCATCTTCGGCACCGCCTGCCGCAGGCGGCCGAGGAAGTAATTGTACTGGTCGAAATCGACCGAGCCCTGTCCCGTCGCAGGATCGCGCACATGAACGTGCAGCATGGTCGCGCCGGCGTTGTAGCAGTCGACCGCCTGTTGAACCTGCTCGTCCCAGGTGAGGGGAATGTCGGCGTCGCCGGGCAGCCACTCCGGTCCAAAGGGCGCGGCCGTGATGATCAGCGGCGCCATGTTTTCCGGCAGAATGGAGTCGTCAGTATAATACATAGGAGTTTCCTCGCTTCCGCTTCCGGCGTCTCCCCTGGGCGGTTGGCGCGGAAGCTAGCGGCGTCCGCCGCCCCGATCTTGACATTTTTCGACAAAGCCCGCTCGATGTCCGCCGGCCTCACAGCGACGGCGCGCGGCATGAACGATCCGTCAAATATTCTACAAGCCGCCCGTGAGCCGGGAGTTTCGGACCGCGCGAGCCCGCCGGCCGGCGCGGCCCAACCCTTGCAACGCGTCGGCGCGCTTGTCGAAGTTCCCTTCGTGCTGCGTAAGATGAATGTCGAACCCGGCCCGCTTTTCGCGGCTCTCGGCCTCGATCCGGCCGCGCTGTGCGATATCGACGGCAGGCTTCCGTTTCCGGTCGTGTGCGACCTGTTGCTCAAATGCGTGGAGGCGACGGGGCGCGCCGACTTTCCTCTCGTCCTCGGCGCCTGCGCGCGCCTCGATCATCTCGGTGTGGTCGGCAAGCTGCTCGGCTCCGCTCCGGACTTCGGCTCGGCCCTGTTGGATTTCGTCGCCAACCATCCGCGCTACGTGCGCGGCGCGAGCATCTATCTGATCGACTGGAAAGACGACGAGTTCCTGATTGGACACCGGGTGCATCATCCGGGCTTGCGTGGGTCGGCCCTTTTCAGCGCCGCCGCGACGGCGTTCGGACGCCCGGTCTTCGCCGAGCTGTGCGGCGTCGAGCCGACGCGCGCGCTGTTGTCTTTGCCGCGGCCCAACGACCCAACACCCTACAAGCGGGCGTTCGGCCGTGCGAAAGTGGTTTTCGAGGCGGAGCATTTCGGGTTGGTTTTCCCGCGCGCCGCGCGAATGAAAGCGATTCCGGGCGCGGACCCGGAGCGTCGCCGCGAGATCCGCAAGTTCATTGCGGACCGCTGGAACGTCCTTCAGCCCGACGCGCTGGACCGCGTGATGCGCGTCCTCGTCCCCTCGGTGCTGGCGGGGACGCCGTCGCTGAAGGCGACCGCCGAACTGCTCGTGACGCACCCGCGGGCGCTCGACCGCGCGTTGAAGGCCCGCGGCGTCTCGTTCCGGCAGGCTGTCAACGAAGCGCGCTTCGAGATGGCGAGCCAGCTGCTCCGCGACACCGGCATGAGCGTCGGCGGCGTCGCGCAGGTTCTCGGCTATTCCGAGGTCAGCGCCTTCACCAGATTTTTCACGAGCATGTCAGGACATTCGCCATCAGCCTGGAAGCGGCGGGAACTCTTGTGAACTGTCACGACGGCTATGTGGGGATGAAGAAATATTTATCGATCGCGGCGCGCGCGGCCGATTCCGGCAAGGACTGGGCGCGGGCGGCGCTGTGGCGGCTGCAGCATGTGTCGTCGCGACAGGTAAGACGCCGCCGTTCAACGAGTTCGCTGCACGCTTGTTAAGCGGTGATCGCGAAGACATAGAGCGTCGCCAGCGTATCGAGCGCAGCTTCGGCCCTGAGGGCGGCGCGCGCGGCTTGGTCCGAAGCGCTTTCCGATCCGCGAGCTCTATGGGCCTGCGCTCCTGACGGAGATCGTTCGAAGCGGTGCGGCCGCAGCGTTTGAGACGTCGACGGCGGCCTCGAGCTTCGGCGGCGATCAAACAGCTTGAGCGGGAGCTGGCGTGACCAAGCATGGTCGCGGGTCCTTCCCCGGCCCTCCCTCCTCTGCGGGCAAGCCTGCACCCGGAATAACGCTAGCCGGACTTTGAGAAAACAGCCGGACATCCCTGACACGCGCCTGCGATCTTCCTGACACAGGTGGGCTATCCGATGTTTAGATGGGCTTCGGCGGGGCGACGACGCGCTCGCCGGCGCGTCGAAGATCGACCGCTCGTGCGTCGCCGCGCTCGAACTGGCGTCGCGCGCAGGGCTGGGCGCTTCCTCGAGCTCGCCGAGCCGCTCGCCGCCAAGGCGGCGCCCTTCGACCCTCTGCACATCGACGAGAGCCGAAAGAAGCATACGTCCGACAGCGCCCTTCTTGCATCGGCGTTGGCGCGCGCCGCGAACTTCGCGCAGAAGGCGTTTCAGCCGAGGGTCGAAGGCCTCCGCACGGAGCTGACGCGGGCTCGCAGCGAAGCGCTTGAGGAGCTTTGCACGCAAACCCCGCGGCAAGGCGAGCATCGGGACTCGAGGCCGCCGATCCAGCGACCGATCGTGCCGAAAAAGTCGAGCGGGCGGCGCTCTCCAGGCTGTGCGTCCTCCCTGGCGGGCGCAGATGACGGCCGGCTAGCGAAGCGCGGACAGCGCGATGTTTTTCTTCAACGACGCCGCCTGGAGGGAAGCGCTGGGCGGGATCGATCCGCGCTCGGCGGCCGACTCGCTCGCGCGCGGGCTGCCTCATGCGCGACCGTGACGGTCGTCATTCAAGATCAAGCTTCGCGTCAAGGATCAACAGCGTCGGCTCGTCGACGCCGGCGTCGCCTTGATGCAGAACCTCGACATCGAGACGCACAAGCTCGATCGGGCGTTCGACATCATGGCCAAGGGCGGCAAGCTTGGCTCGTTCGAACTGCGCAACATGGCGCGCGAACTGCCCGCCGTCGCCTCGCGCGCCAAGGCGCTTGGCCTCGTCGGCGAGGAGGGGCTGACCATGATCGTCGCCATGCTCGAGACGACGCGTCGAACCGCGGCGACGGGCGAGGAAGCCGCCAACAACCTGCTCAACTATTTCGACAAGATCACCTCCGCCGACACGACGAAGCGCTTCAAGGACCAGGGCGTCGACATCGAGAGGGCGCTGAAGGACGGCGCAAGGAATGGCGTCGACTACGTCACGACGATGACCGATCTCGTCGAGAAGATGACCCACGGCGACCCGTTCAAGATCGCCAAGCTTTTCCCCGACCGCCAGGCGCGCGAGGGGATTATGGCGCTCATAAAATTCAAGGAGTTCTATAAGTCCGCCGCACGCGAGATCAACGAAACCGCGTTCGGAGCCAACCAGCGCGATCTTCAGCGCCAGCTCGACACGACGAAATCGAAGGTCGACCGGATGAGCTCCGCCTGGGACGTGTTCGTCGGCAAGGTCGGCGAGACGATCGCGCCCGTCGTGACTCCTGTTCTTGAAGGCGCGACACAGGCGCTGACGGCGCTTGGCGCGCCTTCGCAGGCGCCCGCGCCGCCAAGCCGCGGCGAGGTCGAAAGGCTGCGCGTTACATCGGCCGATCTCGACCGTCGGCGGCAGGAGGAGGAGCGGGCGCAGACCGCGTTCACGAAGGGCGGAGGCGGTTCATGGTATGGCACGTTCGGTCTCTGGGGAACTGACAAGCTTGGCGACGATCTCGACCAGACCGGCCGGGCGTTGCGGGAGGCCGAAGCGGCGAAGAAGAAGCTCGACGAGATCGAGCGCGCGGCCGCCGCGCGCGCCTCGATGGGCCTCGAGCTCGGCATGGGGCCTTCATTAGGCGGCCTGCCGCTGCCGCCGTCGATGCGCCAGGACGTCGTAGGCGCGCCGGGCGTCGTCGCCGGCGAGCTTCACGACCGACCGGAGCTTTCGCGGCTACGACGCCACGAGCGGCTGCCGAAAGCTCTGGCGCCGGGAGCGCCGCAGCCGGTCAGGATCGAGGGCGCGGCCGACATCGGCTTCACGATCAAGGTCGAGGCCCCTGAGCTTCTCAAGGTCTACGAGGCGAGCCGCACCATCGTCGCCCGCGGCGCGCTCAGGGCCGACACGGGAGTCTCCATGAGCGAGGCCGCGCCGCGAGGCGCGGCGAGATGAGCGCACGCTGCGAGACGCTCCATGCGATGGCGGGGGCCTGATGACGATTCGAAGGCGCGCGCCCGCCAAACCTCCCGACCCCGCGCTCGTCGCTTTCGTGCGGGCGCTTGCGCGCCTGCGCGCCGTGCATGAGGGGCTGGCCGATACGGTCACGGTCGGCTTGCGCGGGCTCGTCGCCCAGCTCTATCGCGAAGACGGCGCGAAGAAGGTCCGGCGCGGCATGGACGCCGTCGTGCGCTCCGGGCGCCACGCCGGCGGACGGGCCTATGGCTATCGCCCCATGGCCGGCAAGCGTGGCGAGCTCGAGATCGTCGCGGCCGAGGCGGCCGTGGTGCGGCGCATTTTTTCGGCCTATGCCGACGGCGCGACGCCGCGGGCGATCGCCGGTGAGCTCAATCGCGAGGGCATGCCGCCGCGTGGCGAGCGCTGGAACGCCTCGACGATCAATGGCTCGGCGCACCGGCGTAATGGGCTGCTGCACAATGAGATCTATGTTGGTCGGATCGTCTGGAATCGCGTCGGCATGGTGGGCGATCCGTCGACCGGCGGGCGCGTCTCGCGGCCCAAGCCGCCGGAGGAGTGGCGCATCGCCGAAGCGCCGCATCTGCGGATCGTCGACGAGGATGTTTTCGAGATGGTGAATCGCCGCCGCCAGAGCCGCACGGGCGATCCCCGCAGCCATCGCACGCCCAAGCGGCTGCTGTCTGGCCTGCTCAAATGCGGCGCCTGCGGCGGTGGAATGTCGGTCCACGACAAGGACAAGACCGGCAAGACGCGCATCCGGTGCTGGCCAACGTCGTGGCGCTGCATCCGGCGGCCGTCGCACGCTATCTCGATGCGATCGAACGCCTGGGGAAGTCAGGGCCGGGCGCGCTCGACGCGGCGGGCCGCGATGCGCTGCGGGAGCTGGTCGAGGCTGTCGTCGTCGCGCCAACTGAGCCTCGACATCAGGTTCAGGTCACGCTGGTCGGAAGGCTGGCCAATCTGACGCAGGCTCCGTCCTTGCCGCCAACTGGCGCGCATAGTGGGTTTGCGGTGGTAGCGGAGGAGGGACTCGAACCCCCGACACAAGGATTATGATTCCTCTGCTCTAGCCGGCTGAGCTACTCCGCCCCGTCGCCGCCTGGCGGCGCGAGGGCTTCGACATAGGCGCAGGGGCGGGGGCTGTCAAGCGACGGCCTCGCTCCCGGCGCGGTTCGCGGCCCACGCCCGCGGGCGCGGCCGCCCCGCCGGCGCTCCGGCGGGGCGCGCGAGAATTCAGGCCGGGCCCACGACCTGGGCGATGCGGCGGGTCGAGCGGTCGACGAGCACGATCTGGCCGTTCACCACCGTGAACAGGAGGCGCGGATGGACGTGGAACTCGGCCGGCACGACATAGAGCGGCACGCCCTTCGGAATGCGGGCGCTGGCGGCCACGGGCTTGCTCGAGGTCGAGGACGGGATGTGATACTGGCGCACATAGCTCTGCAGCGAGGGCCACTGCGCCGGAGCGACGCCGGCGATCACCTGCGCGCCCTGGCCGACGGCGTTCGCGCCCGACCCGACGACCTGGGCCCCGGCGCCGACGCCCGCGCCCAGCACCTGCGCGCCGCCCTCGATGCCGCCGACGAGAGCGCCGCCCGCGCCGCCGATCAGCCCGCCGATCGGGCCGCCCGAAGCCTGTCCCGCGGCATAGCCCTGCGACATGCCGGAGAACGGATCATTGGCGAAAGCCGAGGCCGGGACGGCGAGCGCGAGCGCCGCGCCGAGGGCGAAAATTCTGGTGTTCATTTTGGCGGTCCCCTGAACTTTTAGAAGAATCATGAAGCGGAGGCGAACGCCGCCGCGGAAGGAAGCTGATGTTCGGCCCTGACCGGCCGCCCTGTCCGCAAGGTCGCGCGACAGGGCCGCCGCCGGCGACGCGCACGGGGGCTCTCCCTGCTCAAGCATGAATCCCCCTCTGCTTCAAGCGCTGCGACGCAAACGCGGGTCACGGCTGATTGAGGGCTGCAAAAAGCCGGGCGTTGATGGTAGGAAGCGGCGGGGCCGCGGCGGTCCCGCCGCGGACGGCCGGCGGGGCGCGCAGGATGCGGGCGGCCGGATGGAGCGCGGATGGCGGCCAGGGACCCCTATGAGACGCTCGGCGTCGCCCGCGACGCGGATCAGGACGCGATCCGCAAGGCCTATCGCAAGCTCGCCAAGGCGCATCACCCGGACCTCAACCCGGGCGACAAGGCCGCCGAGGAGCGTTTCAAGGAAGCCGCCGCCGCCCATGACCTTCTGGGCGATCCCGAGAAGCGGCGCCGTTTCGACGCCGGCGAGATCGACGCCTCCGGCGCCGAGCGCCCGCCGCGCCAGTATTACCGCAATTACGCCGACGCTTCGGGGGCGGACGATCCTTACGCCAGCGAATCCGGCTACGCCGATTTCCTCGACGACGAGACGCTCGCCAGCATCCTGCGCGGGGCGCGCCGGCGCGCCGGCCCCATGCGCGGGCGCGACGTCCGCTACCGGCTGCCGGTCGAATTCCTCGTCGCCGTCAACGGCGGCGCCGCGCGCGTGACCCTGCCCGAGGGCGAGACGCTCGACGTGACCATTCCGCCAGGCGCCGAGGACGGCCAGACGCTGCGCCTCAGGGGCCGGGGGGAGCCTGGCTTCGACGGCGGCCCCGCGGGCGACGCGCTGGTCGAAATCGAGGTCAGGCCGCATAAAATCTTCACGCGCGAGGGCGACGACATCCATCTGACCCTGCCGGTCAGCCTCGCCGAGGCGGTCCTCGGCAGGGAGGTCGCCGTGCCGACCCCCACGGGCGCCGTCAGCATGAAGCTGCCGAAGGGCGCGAGCTCCGGCGCGAAGCTCCGCCTCAAGGGCAAGGGCGCGGCGCGGCCGGACGGCGGGCGCGGCGACGAATATGTGACGCTGAAGCTCGTCCTGCCCGAAAAGCCCGACGCGGATCTTGAGGCTTTCGTATCGAACTGGGCCGGCGCGGGCTATGATCCGCGCGCCAAATTCGGCTTGTCGACCGGCGCGAATTCATGCTGCGCGCGCGCATCGAGCGCGAGGCGCTCGAGGTGTTCATCGCCGAGCGCTGGCTGGTCCCGCGCCGGTCGGGCGAGGCCGAGGAGTTCTCCGACGCCGACGTCGCGCGCGCCTGCCTCATCCGCGAGCTGCGCGCCGACATGGGCGTCAACGACGCCGGCGTCGACGTGATCCTGCATCTTGTCGACCAGCTGCACGGCCTGCGTCGGGCGCTGTCGGGCGCGCTCCGCCGGGACGCGCCCGACGCAACGCCCTGAGCGCCGCCATGCCGCCGTTTCATGTCGCCGTCGTCGGCGCCGGCCCCGCCGGGCTCGCCGCGGCCGAAACGCTCGCCCTGGCCGGGCTCAGGGTCTCGGTCCATGACCGCATGGCGGCGCCGGGGCGCAAGTTCCTGCTCGCCGGGCGCGGCGGGCTGAACCTGACGCATGGCGAGGATTTCGAGATTCTTCTCTCGCGCTACGGCGCGGCGCGCGAGCGGCTGCGCGCGGCGCTCGAGGCGTTTTCGCCCGCTGCGCTGCGCGCCTGGAGCGAGGGGCTTGGCGTTGCGACCTTCGTCGGGTCGAGCGGGCGGGTCTTTCCCGCCTCCTTCAAGGCCTCGCCGCTGCTGCGCGCCTGGCTCAGGCGGCTCGGCGCGCTCGGCGTGACGCTCGAGGCCCGCCGCGACTGGCGCGGCTTCGACGGCGCGGCGCTCGTGTTCGACACGCCGCAGGGCGAGACGAAGGTGACGGCCGACGCCGTGGTGCTGGCGCTTGGCGGGGCGAGCTGGCCGAAGCTTGGCTCCGACGGCGCATGGACGGAGCTGATGCGGCGCGAGGCGGTCGCCGTCACCCCGCTGCGCCCGGCCAATTGCGGCTTCCTGACGGAATGGTCCGAGCATTTCCGCGACGTCTTCGAGGGCGAGCCGCTGAAGGGGATCGCGCTGTCTTTTGAGGGCGCGCGCGTGCGCGGCGAGGCGGTGGCGACGCGGGCGGGGCTCGAGGGCGGGGCGCTCTATGCGCTCTCGGCGCCGCTGCGCGAGGCGATCGCGCGGGACGGCGCGGCGACGCTCGAGATCGCGCTGAAGCCCGACCTCACCCTCGACGAGCTTTCGCGCCGGCTTGCGGCGCGCGATCCAAAGCAGTCCTTCGCGACCTTCGCGCGCAAGACGCTCAGGCTCGCGCCGGTCGCGGTCGGGCTTCTGCACGAGGGCGCGCGGGCCATGGGGCGGCCGCTCGGCGAGTTCGCGGCGCCGGCGCTCGCCCGCCTCGTCAACGCCGTCCCCGTCAGGCTGACCGGCGTCGCGCCGATCGCCCGGGCGATCTCGACCGCGGGCGGCGTGGCGTTCGACGAGATCGACGAGAATTTCATGCTGCGGCGGCGCCCCGGCGTGTTCGTCGCCGGCGAAATGCTCGACTGGGAGGCGCCGACCGGCGGCTATCTGCTGCAGGCCTGCTTCGCCACCGGCCGCGCGGCCGGCGCCGGGGCCGCCGCCTGGCTGGCGCGCGGCCTCTGACGCGGCGCCTCAGCCCCGCCCGCTGGCGCGGCTCTCGATCCTGAACGGATGCGCCGGATAGACCCCGAGGATCTTGAGTTCGCGGCAGAAGAAGGCGAGCTCCTCGAGCGCGCGGGCGAGGCCCGGCTCGTCGGGGTGGCCGTCGACGTCGGCGAGAAACTGCGTCGCCGTGAACTGCCCCTCGACCATATAGCTTTCGAGCTTGGTCATGTTGACGCCGTTGGTGGCGAAGCCGCCGAGCGCCTTGTAGAGCGCCGCCGGCACGTTACGCACCCGGAACACGAAGCTCGTCACCGTCGGCGATTCGGGCGACGGATCGGCCCAGTCGGGCGCTTTCGACAGCACCACGAAGCGCGTCGTGTTGTGCGGCTCGTCGTTGACGTCGCGCGCAAGGACGTCGAGCCCGTAGATCTCGGCCGCCCGCGCCGTGGCGAGCGAGGCCCTGGCCGGGTCGCCCCATTCGGCGACCTCGCGCGCGGAGCCCGCCGTGTCGGCCGCGACATGCGCGCTGAGGCCGAGCCTGCGGATGATCTTGCGGCACTGGCCGAGCGCATGGACGTGGCTGAACACCTGCCTCAGCCCTTCAAGCGTCGCGCCCCGGACGCCGAGAAGCTGGAAATTGATGGGCAGGAAATATTCGCCCACGATATGGAGGTTCGCGCGCGGCAGCAGGTGATGGATGTCGGCGACGCGGCCGGCGATCGAATTTTCGATCGGGATCATGCCGAGCCCGGCCGCGCCTTCGGCGATGGCGACGAGGGCGTCCTCGAAGGTGTCGCAGGGCAGCGGCGTCCATCCGGGATAGGCGTCGAGGCAGGCCATTTCTGAATTGGCCCCGGGTTCGCCCTGATAGGCGATGAACTTTTCGGTCATGGTCCTTGGCGGGGAAGTTGCGAAGGCTCGCTATCGCACGCCGCGCCCTTGCGGAAAAGCCCGAGAAATCCGGTTGATCGAGACAGGGGAGCGGCTAATCTGGACCAAGTCCAAGCCGGCGGCCGGGGGCGCGCGCCTCCCGGACACAAGACCGGCCCGCCCATTCGGAGAAGACGCCCTTGTTTTCCTTTGAAGTCAATAAGATCGCCGGAGCCGTTCTCGGCGCGCTGCTGCTCGCCATGGGCCTGAGCGTGATCGGCGACATGATCTTCTCGCATCCGCATCTCGAAACGCCGGGCTTCGCCGTCGCCGTCGCGCCCGAGGCCCATCAGGCGGCGCCGGCCGCCGCCGCCGTCGCCCCGCTGCCGGAGCGGCTCGCCAAGGCCGACGTCGCCAAGGGCCAGGCCGCCGCCAAGGCCTGCGCGGCCTGCCACAGCTTCGACAAGGGCGGCGCGGCCAAGGCCGGCCCGCCGCTTTATGGCGTCGTCGACCGGCCGAAGGGCTCGGTCGCGGGCTTCAGCTATTCCGACGGCATGAAAGCCAAGGGCGGAGAATGGACCTTCGACGACCTCGACCATTTCATCACTTCGCCCAAGAGCTTCGTCTCGGGCACCAAGATGTCCTTCGCCGGCGAGGCCGACCCGCAGAAGCGCGCCGACATCATCGACTATCTGCATACGCTGTCCGACGCGCCGGCGGCGCTGCCGGGCAAATAGGCGCGTGACGCCGGCGCGGCCGCGCGCCGCGCTGCGGCCTTATTGTTAACTCTTTGTCATGACACATGGTTTTTACTCGCCCGGGCGCTCCGGGCGGGCATTCTCGGCCGCGTCCGCGCGCGCCGGCCTCTCGCGGCGCGCGGCTGTTTCCTTTCGCGCGCGTCCTCTATAGGCTCTGCGCTCCGTTCGACGAAGGATGCGTCTTGCCCTGGTCTTCCGCCTTTCCGCAGGCCCTCCCGCACGCCCTGACGCGCCGCGCCATGCTGCGCTCCGCCGCGCTCGGCCTCGCGACGCCGCAGCTTCTCGCGCTCGCCTCCGTCGCCGAAGCCGCGGGCGAACCCGCCGCGGCCCCGACGGCCGCGCCCGCCGCCGGGGCGGAGAGCCACGGCCTGTCGATCTTCGGCGACCTCGCCCTTCCCGCCGATTTTCCCCATTTCGCCTATGTGAACCCGGAGGCGCCCAAGGGCGGCGAGATCGCGCTGCAGGTGAGCGCGACGTCGGGCAACCAGAACTTCACCACCTTCAACACGCTGAACGTCTATATCCTGAAAGGCGACGGCGCCGCCGGCATGGGGCTGATCTTCGACAGCCTGATGGCCGGCAACGCCGACGAGCCGGATTCGCTCTACGGCCTCGTCGCGCGCGCGGTGCGCGTCTCGCCCGACCGCAACGTCTTCCGCTTCCTGCTGCGCCCCGAGGCGCGCTTCCACGACGGCTCGGCCCTGACCGCGCAGGACGTCGCCTTCTCGCTGAACATCCTGCGCGAGAAGGGCCACCCCTCGATCCGCCAGGCGCTGCGCGACCTCGACGCCGCCGAGGCGGAGGCGCAGGACGTCGTCATGGTCAGGCTGAAGCCGCAGCGAAGCCGCGACGCGCCGCTGATCGTCGCGGGCCAGCCGATCTTCTCCAAAGCCTATTATGCGACGCATGACTTCGACCAGACGACGCTCGAGCCGCCGCTGGGCTCAGGCCCCTACAGGGTCGGGCGCTTCGATCAGGGACGCTTCATCACCTTCGACCGCGTCCCGGACTATTGGGGGCGCGACCTGCCGGTGAACGTCGGCCAGTCGAATTTCGACCGCGTGCGCTTCGAATATTTCGCCGACCGCAAAGTCGCCTTCGAGGCGTTCAAGGCCGGCGTCTTCACCTTCCGCGAGGAGTTCACCTCGGCGACATGGGCGACGGGCTACGACTTCGCGGCCGTGAAGGACGGGCGCGTGCTGCGCGAGACGCTGCCCGACGAGTCGCCGATGGGGACGCAGGGCTGGTTCCTCAACATGCGGCGCGACAAGTTCAGGGACAAGCGCGTGCGCGAGGCGATCGGCCTCGCCTTCGACTTCGAGTGGACCAACCGCAACATCATGTACGGGGTCTATGCGCGCACGACCTCGTTCTTCCAGAACTCGCCTTTCGCCGCCTCGGGGCTTCCCTCGCCGCAGGAAGTCGCGCTGCTCGACCCCTATCGCGCCGAGCTCGACCCGGCGGTCTTCGGCGAGGCCTATGTCCCGCCCGCGTCGGACGGTTCGGGGCAGGACCGCGCGCTGCTGCGCAGGGCCAACGACATGCTGCTCGCGGCCGGCTGCGCGCGCAGCGGCTCAAGCCTGCTGACGCCCGAGGGAAAGCCCTTCGAGATCGAGTTCCTCGACTATGACGGCGCGCTCCAGCCGCACACGGCGCCCTTCATCAAGAACCTGCGCCTGCTCGGGATCGAGGCCCGCTACCGCATCGTCGACGCCGCCCAATACAAGCGCCGCACCGACGATTTCGACTATGACGTGGTGACCTCCCGCTTCGGCCTCGGCCTCGCGCCGGGCGAGGGAATGCGCGCGACCTTCGGCTCGGAGGCGGCCGACATGCCCGGCTCGCGCAACGTCTCGGGCGTGAAGAGCAGGATCGTCGACGCGCTGATCGACAAGGCGCTCGTCGTCGAGACGCGAGAGGAGCTCGTCGTCGTCTGCCGCGCCATCGACCGCATCCTGCGCGCCATGCACCCCTGGGTTCCGATGTGGAACAAGCCGAACCATCTCGTCGCCTTCTGGGACGTGTTCGGCCGTCCCGGGCGCGGGCCGCGCTACGACATGGGCGTGCTGAACAGCTGGTGGATCGACGAGGAGAAATACGCCCGCATGAAATTCCCCGGCCGCTGACCCGATGCTCGCCTACATCGCCCGCCGCATCCTGCTCATGATCCCGACCGTCTTCGGGATTCTGCTGATCTCCTTCGTCATCGTGCAGTTCGCGCCGGGCGGCCCGGTCGAGCGCATCCTGGCGCAGCTTCAGGGCCTCGACGCCGGCGCCACGGCCAATTTCGGCGGCGGCGGCGGCGCGGCGGAGAGCGCGGCCGGCGCCGGCGATTTCTCGGCCAAATATCGCGGCGCGCAGGGGCTCGACCCGAAATTCATCGCCGAGCTCGAAAAACAGTTCGGCTTCGACAAGCCGGCCCATGAGCGCTTCTTCCTGATGCTGAAGAACTACGCCCTGCTCGACTTCGGCCGCTCCTATTTCCGCGACACGCCGGTCCTTGAGCTCATCAAGGAGAAGCTGCCGGTCTCGATCTCGCTCGGCCTGTGGATGACGCTGCTCTCCTACGCCATCTCGATTCCGCTCGGCATCAAGAAGGCGGTCGCCGACGGCTCGCGCTTCGACGTCTGGACCTCGGGCGTGGTGATCGTCGGCTACGCCATCCCGAGCTTCCTGTTCGCGATCCTGCTCATCGTGCTCTTCGCCGGCGGCTCGTTCTGGCAGGTGTTTCCGCTGCGCGGGCTGACGTCGGAAAATTTCGACCAGCTCTCGCTCCTGGGAAAAGTGAAGGACTATCTCTGGCACGTGACCCTGCCGGTCGCGGCGCTGACGCTCGGGGCCTTCGCCACCTCGACCTTCCTCACCAAGAATTCCTTCCTCGACGAGATCCGCAAGCAATATGTGCTGACGGCGCGCATGAAGGGCCTTTCCGAGCGGCGCGTGCTCTATGGTCATGTGTTCCGCAACGCCATGATGATCGTGGTCGCGGGCTTTCCGGGCGCCTTCATCGGCGCCTTCCTCGGCGGCTCGCTGCTGATCGAGACCATCTTCTCGCTCGACGGGCTCGGGCTTTTGTCCTTCGAATCGATCGTCAACCGCGACTATCCGGTGGTGTTCGCGACGCTCTACATCATGTCGCTGCTCGGCCTGTTCGTGAACCTCGTCTCGGACCTCACCTACATGTGGATCGATCCGCGCATCGATTTCTCGACGCGGGAGGCCTGATGCGCGCGCCTTTGGCCGGAACCGACGGGCGCGCCGCCGCCGCGCCCGAAACCGCGACGCTCCCGGCCGCCGGGCCCGGCGCGCCAAAGTCCGAAGCGCCCGAGGCGGCGAGCCCCGGCGCGCCGGTCTGGAAGAAGGGGCTGAGCCCCATCAACCGGCGCAGGCTCGCGCTGTTCAAGGCGCACAAGCGCGGCTACTGGTCGTTCTGGATCTTCATGGTCCTGTTCGTCGGGTCGCTGTTTTCGGAGTTCATCGCCAACGACCGGCCGATCTTCGCGATGTACAAGGGCGAGGCGCTGTTCCCGATCTTCCGCGACTATCCGGAGGAAAAATTCGGCGGCTTCCTCGCCCGCACCGACTATCGCGACGCGGCGATCTCCGACGAGATCGAAAAGCACGGCTTCATGGTCTGGCCGCCGGTGCGCTTCTCCTACCGCACGATCAACCGACAGCTGCCGACGCCGGCTCCCTCGCCGCCGACCTGGATGCTGTCGCATGAGCAATGCGCGGCGGCGGCGGCGCGCTTCGGCAGGCCCGACGCGCCAAAAGACTGCTCGGCGATCGAATGGAACTGGCTCGGCACCGACGACCAGGGGCGCGACGTGCTGGCGCGGCTTCTCTACGGCTTCCGCCTGTCGCTGCTGTTCGGGCTGATCCTGTGCGCAGTCTCCTCCGTCATCGGCGTCGCCGCCGGCGCGCTGCAGGGCTATTACGGCGGCTGGACGGACCTTCTGTTCCAGCGCTTCATCGAGATCTGGTCGTCGCTGCCCTATCTCTATCTCCTGATCATCATCTCCTCGATCATCACGCCGAGCTTCTTCGTGCTGCTCGGCATCCTTTTGCTGTTCTCGTGGGTCTCGCTCGTCCATGTGGTGCGGGCCGAATGCCTGCGCACGCGCAATTTCGAATATGTCAACGCGGCCCGCGCGCTCGGCCTCGGCAATGGCGCGATCATCTTGCGCCATGTCCTGCCGAACGCCACCGTGGCGACGCTGACGTTCCTGCCCTTCGTGCTGAACTCCTCCATCACCACGCTGACGGCGCTCGACTTTCTCGGCTTCGGCCTGCCGCCGGGCTCGCCCTCGCTGGGCGAGCTTCTGCTGCAGGGCAAGTCGAACCTCCAGGCGCCCTGGCTCGGCCTCACGGGCTTCATCGTCATCGCGCTGATGCTCTCGCTGCTGGTGTTCATCGGCGAGGCGGTGCGCGACGCCTTCGACCCGAGGAAGACGCTGCGGTGAGCCGGTTCGACGCGCCGACGGGCTTTGCCGAAACCGACGCCGGACGGACGCGCCCGCGCCGGTCCGGCGCGCCCTTTCGCAGAAGCGGCATTCGCAGGAGCGGCAGATGAATGCGACGCCCGAACGTCCGGCCTCCGGCGTCCCCCTCCTCGACGTCAGGAGCCTCGCCGTCTCGTTCCGCTCCGGCGAGAGCGAGACGCAGGCCGTGCGCGAAATCTCCTTCACGCTCGAACGCGGGCGCACGCTGGCGCTCGTGGGGGAGTCCGGCTCCGGCAAGTCGGTGACCGCGCTCTCGCTGCTGCGGCTGCTGCCGCAGGGCGCGCAGACGCGGGGCGCGGCGCTGTTTGACGGCGAGGACCTGCTGTCCGCGTCCGAAGCGCGGCTGCGCGCCATTCGCGGGGCGCGGATCACCATGGTGTTCCAGGAGCCGATGACCTCGCTCAACCCGCTCCATGTGATCGAGCGGCAGATCGGCGAGATTCTCGAACTGCACGGCATGCGCGGGGCGCAGGCGGTGCGCGCCCGCGTCGTCGAGCTTCTGACCGAGGTCGGCATCCCCGATCCGCAGACGCGGCTCGGCGCCTATCCGCACCAGCTCTCAGGGGGCCAGCGCCAGCGCGTCATGATCGCCATGGCGCTCGCCAACCGGCCGGACCTGTTCATCGCCGACGAGCCGACGACCGCCCTCGACGTGACGGTGCAGGCGCAGATCCTCGAACTTCTGAAGAGCCTGCAGACGCGCCATGGCATGGCCATGCTGTTCATCACCCATGACCTCAACATCGTGCGCAGGATCGCCGACGACGTCTGCGTGATGCGAAAAGGCCGCGTCGTCGAGGCGGGGCCCGTCGAGGCCGTGTTCGCCGACCCAGAGCACGCCTATACGCAGGCGCTGCTCGCCGCCGAGCCGAAGGGGGAGGCCGCGCCCGCAAACCCCGACGCGAAGCCGATCATGAGCGCCGAGGGCCTGCGCGTCTGGTTTCCGATCAAGCGCGGCTTCTTCCGCCGCACGGTCGGCCATGTGAAGGCGGTCGACGGCGTGAGCGTCATGGTGCGCGAGGGCGAGACCGTCGGCGTCGTCGGCGAATCGGGCTCGGGCAAGACCACGCTCGGCCTTGCGCTGCTGCGGCTCATCGCCTCGCGGGGGCCGGTCGTGTTCATGGGCCGGCGCATCGACGGGCTGAAGTTCGCCGCCCTGCGGCCGCTGCGCCGCGACATGCAGATCGTGTTTCAGGACCCCTATGGCTCGCTGTCGCCGCGCCTGCCGGTCGTCGACATCGTGGCGGAAGGCCTCGCCGCGCAGCGCCACGGGCTCGACTACGGAGAAAAACGGCGGATCGTGGCGCGCGCGCTCCAGGCGGCGGGGCTCGACCCGGCGATGATGGACCGCTATCCGCATGAGTTCTCGGGCGGGCAGCGCCAGCGCGTCGCCATCGCCCGGGCCATGGCGCTCGAACCGAAGTTCGTCGTGCTCGACGAGCCGACCTCGGCGCTCGACATGTCGGTGCAGGCGCAGATCGTCGAGCTGCTGCGCGACCTGCAGCGCAGCCATGGCCTCGCCTATCTGTTCATCAGCCATGATCTTCGCGTCGTGCGCGCGCTCGCCAACCGCATCATGGTGATGCGCGGCGGCCGGCTCGTCGAGGAGGGGCCGGCGGCCGAACTGCTCGCCCGTCCCAAAAGCGACTATACGCGCGCCCTGTTCGCCGCGGCCTTCGACATGAAGGTCGAAGCCGGCGCGGACCTCGCCGGCTGACGCGGCCAGGCGCCGCGCCGCGATCCGCCCATTTTCGCGGCGCGATCTTCACATCGTCGCGAGCGCGCCGCCGCATCGCCTTCGACAAGCCAAAGCTTCGCCATGATCTCCGCCAAGTCTGAGCCTTGACGAAAAGCGCAACCCGTTAGCCATGAAACGATTGGCGGCGGGCGGCGTTGTCGAGGCAAGGATAGGGCCAGAAGAGGAGAAGCTCCCGCTCATGGTTAACCTCGACCTTCTTTACAAGCCGGTTTCGAAAACGGCCGGCGGTTCTGTCGGCAGGTTGATCGTCGCGTCAAACCGTGTTCCCGTTCCTTCGAATTCGGGCGCGCCGGCGGCGGGCGGCCTCGCCGTCGCGCTCCAGGCGGCGCTGCGCGTCCGCGGCGGCGTATGGTTCGGCTGGTCCGGCAAGACCGCCGCCGAGGCCGAAAGCCGGGATCTCGCCAAGAAGACGGTCGGCCCGATCACCTTCGCCGTGGCCGATCTCACGCGTCGCGACGTGGAGGAATATTACCACGGCTTCGCCAATCGCGTGCTATGGCCGATCTGCCATTACCGGCTCGACCTCGCCCATATGTCGGAGCGCTGCGCGGAAGGCTATTTCCGCGTCAATGAATTCTTCGCCCGGCGGCTTGCGCGGCTCGTCGCGCCCGACGACGTCATCTGGATTCATGACTACCACATGATCCCGCTGGCCGAGGCGCTGCGCCGGCAGGGGGTGAAGAACCGGATCGGCTATTTCCACCATATTCCGTGGCCCGCGCCGGCGACGGCCCAGGCCCTGCCGCATTACGAGCGCCTGCTGCGCGCGTTCTCGGCCTATGACGTCGTCGGCTTCCAGACCCAGCCCGACGCCGACAATTTCCGCGACTGCCTGATCGAGGCGGCGGGCGCGAAGCCGCGCGCCGGCGGGCGCGTCGAGGCCTATGGCCGCAGCTTCGAGGTCGAAGCCTTCCCGATCTCGATCGACCCCGAGTCCTTCGCGCTCGAGGCGCGGCTCGCCGAGCGCAATTCGCTCGTCAAGCGCCTGCGCGCGAGCCTTGAGGGCCGCGACATGATCATCGGCGTCGACAGGCTCGACTACTCCAAGGGGATCAAGCATCGCATCGAGGCGTTCGGGGCCTATCTCGAGGCCAGTCCCGAAGCCGCGAAGGCGCGCGTGACCATGCTCCAGATCACGCCGAAGTCGCGGTCGGAGGTGCCGGAATACGCCCGCATCCAGCGCGAGGTGGCCGAGGAGGTCGGCCAACTCAACGGAAAATTCGGCGACGTCGACTGGACGCCGCTGCGCTACATCAACAAGCCGCTCAGCCAGTCGGCGCTCGCCGGCCTCTACCGGCTGGCGAAGGTCGGCCTCGTGACGCCGCTGCGCGACGGCATGAATCTCGTCGCCAAGGAGTTCGTCGCGGCGCAGCCGCCAGAAGATCCGGGCGTGCTCGTGCTGTCGCAGTTCGCCGGCGCGGCGCAGGAGCTTGAGGCCGCGCTGCTCGTCAACCCCTATGACATCGGCGCGACGGCGGCGGCGATCGCGCGGGCGGTGGCCATGCCGCTCGGCGAGCGTCAGGAGCGCTGGGGCGACCTCATGCGCGTGCTGCGCGACAACAGCATCGACCACTGGACGCGCCGCTGCCTGCAGGCGATCGCCGGCGTGGCCGAGGACGAGGCCGGAAGCTCGCTGCATCCGGCCGGCGAAGTCGTGCGCTCCGGCGTCATCAGCGGCGCCGAGCCCTGGTTCTGCGCGCAGAGCCTGCCGCATCTGCGCAACTAGCGTCCGCCCGGCCGCGCGCGCCCCCGCGCCTCTCGGGCGCGCCATGGGCGCCTGCTCGTGAACGCCGGGCGCTTGATCTCGCGTTTTCCCCGTTCCATCCTCGCGCCTGCGTGTCCCCTTCGGGGCGCGCCTGCGCGTCGCCGCGACGCGCAGGCGTCCGCGCAGATCGGTTTCTTCCGCGCAGATCCGTTTCTTGCAAAGAGCAGCCCATGATCGACCGCAGCGACGTGCACTGGTACCGCGACGCCATCATCTACCAGCTTCACGTCAAATCCTTCTTCGACAGCGACAATGACGGCGTCGGCGATTTCAAGGGGCTGACCCAGAAGCTCGATTATGTGAAGGACCTCGGCGCGACCGCCATCTGGCTGATGCCGTTCTACCCGTCGCCGCTGCGCGACGACGGCTACGACATCGCGAACTATCGCGACATCAACCCGGCCTATGGCGCGCTGCGCGACTTCAAGGCCTTCGTGCGCGAGGCGCATGAGCGCGGCCTGCGGGTGATCATCGAACTCGTCGTCAACCACACCTCCGACCAGCACCCGTGGTTCCAGAAAGCGCGCGCCGCAAAGCCCGGCTCGGCGGCGCGCAATTTCTATGTCTGGTCCGACGACGACCAGAAATATAAAGACGTCCCGATCATCTTCTGCGACATCGAGAAGTCGAACTGGAGCTATGACGAGGTCGCGGGCGCCTATTACTGGCACCGTTTCTACGCGCACCAGCCGGACCTCAATTTCGACAATCCGCGCGTGATCGAGGCGGTGCTCGACGTCATGCGCTTCTGGCTCGACATGGGCGTCGACGGGCTCAGGCTCGACGCCGTGCCCTATCTCGTCGAGCGCGACGGCACCGCCTGCGAGAACCTGCCCGAAACCCACGCGATCATCAGGAAGATCCGCGCGGCGATCGACGCCGACTATCCTGACCGCATGCTGCTCGCCGAGGCCAATGTCTGGCCCGAGGAGGCGCGCGAATATTTCGGCGACGGCGACGAATGCCACATGGCGTTCCATTTCCCGCTGATGCCGCGCATCTACATGGCGTTGGCGCAGGAGGACCGGCATCCGGTCACCGACATTTTGCGCCAGACGCCGGAGCTGCCGGAGGGCGGCCAGTGGGCGATCTTCCTGCGCAACCACGACGAGATGACCCTCGCCATGGTGACCGACAAGGAGCGCGACTATCTCTGGTCGTTCTACGCCGCCGACAGGCGCGCGCGCATCAACCTCGGCATCAGGCGCCGCCTCGCGCCGCTGCTCGAAAAGGACCGCCGCAAGATCGAGCTCCTGAACTCGCTGCTGTTCTCGATGCCCGGCACGCCGGTCGTCTATTATGGCGACGAGATCGGCATGGGCGACAACATCTACCTCGGCGACCGCGACGGGGTTCGCACGCCGATGCAATGGTCGGTCGACCGCAACGGCGGCTTCAGCCGGGCCGACCCCGCGAAGCTGTTCCTGCCGGCGATCCAGGACCCGGTCTACGGCTTCTTCGCCGTCAACGTCGAGGCGCAGCTTTCGAGCCCGTCGAGCCTGCTCACCTGGACGCGGCGCATGATCGCCGTGCGCCGCTCGACCTCGGCCTTCGGCCGCGGCGCGCTGCGCTTTCTCTATCCGTCGAACCGCAAGGTGCTCGCCTATCTGCGCGAGACCGAAAACGAGCGCATCCTGTGCGTCGTCAACGTCTCGCGCGCGCCCCAGGCGGTCGAGCTCGACCTGTCCGAGTTCCGCGGCGCCGAGCCCGTCGAGATGACGGCCGGAAGCGAATTTCCGCCGATCGGCGACCTGCCCTACATGCTGACCCTGCCGGCCTATGGCTTCTACTGGTTCAGGCTCGAACCCATGTCGCAGGAGCGCCGGCGGCTCGAAACGCCGCCCGAGCTTTTCACCCTCGTCGCCGTGGGCCGGCTCGAGACCATTTTCGAGGGCCGCGAGCTCTCGGCCTTCGAACGCGGCGTCGCGCCGCAGTTCCTCGCCTCGCGGCGCTGGTTTCCGCCGGGCCGCGGGCCGTTCACGGCGACGCTGCAGGACAGCGCGATTCTCGTCGGCGACGGCGACGGCGACCTGCGCCGCCATCTTCTCGCGCTTCTCGACGTCAAGCGCGCCGACGGGGCGCGCGCCTGCTATTTCACGCCGCTGACGGCCGAGCGCGACAGCGAGACGCCGCCGCCGCCGACGGCCGCCGTCGCCAAGCTGCGCCGCGGCGCCGAGATGGGCCTGCTCTATGACGCCGAGGCCTCGCCGCCCTTTGCGCGCGCGATGCTCGAAGCGTTTCGGCGCGGGGCCGAGCTGGCGACGGCGGGGCGGGGGCGCGTCGTCTTCAGGCTCGCCGATCCGCAATGCCCCGAGATCGAGGTCGAGGCGGCGGAGGTCGAGACGCTCGCCGCCGCGCGCGGGCACAGCGTCCTGGTGCTCGACAAGCAGCTCTCGCTCAAGCTGTTCCGCGAGCTCAAGGAGGGCGAGCGGCCCGACCTGCGAATCCGCCGTTTCCTGACCGAGGCCGCCTGTTTTCCCAACACGCCGCGCCTCATCGGCGTCGTCGACCATGTCGCGGCCGACGGCACGCGCCGGACGCTCGCCTCGCTCGAAAGCTTCGTGCGCTGCCAGGGCGACGCCTGGACCTGGACGCTCGAGGCGCTGAAGCGGATTCTCGAGGCGCTGGCCTTCGCCCCCGCCGCGCTCCAGACCGAGGCCGCGCCCGCGCCGCCGAGCTTTGCGGCCTATATGCCGCACATGCAGCGCCTCGGCCTGCGCACGGCGCAGATGCATCTCGCGCTCGCCACGCCGACCGACGACGCGGCTGTCGCCGCCGAGCCCCTGACCCAGGCCGATCTGCGCGCCGAGGCCGCCTGGCTGCGGCAGGCGGCCGAGCGCGGCTTCGAGCGTTTCGGCGCGCGGGACGAAGACGGCGCGACGCCCGAGATCGACCGCCTGGTCGACCGGCGCGGCGAGTTCGACGCGCTTCTCGCCCTGATCGAGGAGACGGTCCCGCGCGAGGCGGCCAAGCTTTGCGTCCATGGCGACTACCGGCTCGGCCACGCCCTGGTGGTCAAGGACGACGTCATCATCGTCGGCTTCAGGGGCGGCGCCCGCGCGCCCGGCGGCGGGCGCGTCAAATCCTCGCCGCTGCGCGACGTGGCCTCGATGATCGTCTCCTTCGCCAAGGTGACCGCGACGGCCGAGCACGCCATCGCCGCGCTGACGCCAGATCCGCTCGCGGCGGCGGCGCGCCTGTCCGAGGAGCTCGTCGAATTCTCGGAGATCTTCGTCGACGCCTACATGGCCGCGACGCGCGACGGGCCGGTCGGCGTCGCCGACCGGACGACGCGCCGCCGGCTCCTTATTTTCTATATGCTTCTGTCTGTGTTCGAGGAGGTCGCGGCGGGCGGGCCGCTCGCCGGGACGCTCGAGGTGGCGGCGAAATCGGCCAACGCCATCCTCGACCGCGCCGCGCTGCTCGCCTGAGACGGGGCCGCGAGCGTTGACGCGGGACGAGGCCTTGTCTATAAGCGCCTTTCCCAATGACCAGCGCCCCGTCGCGCGGCGCCAAGAGACAGCTTCGGCCAGGACAGTTACACGATGGCGAATACTCCTTCGGCCAAGAAGGCCGTCCGCAAGATCCAGCGTCGCACCGCGGTCAACAAGTCGCGTCGCAGCCAGATGCGGACCTATGTGCGCAAGGTCGAGGAAGCCCTGTCCTCCGGCGACAAGGACGCGGCCTTCGCCGCGCTGCGCGCCGCCGAGCCGCTGATGATGCGCGCCGCCCAGAAAGGCATCATCCACAAGAACGCCGCCTCGCGGAAGGTTTCCCGCCTCAGCGCGCGCGTGAAGGCGTTGAGCGCTTAAGTTTTCGTTACGAAAAGTCTTCGTTCTGAACGATGAAAGCCTGGCGAAAGCCGGGCTTTTCTTTTGCGCGCGGCGCGATCTCGGCAAAAATGCGCAGCGTAAGCGGCGCAATCTCCCGCGCGCCCATTCTTTTTGATTCACAGAGACTTGTAGACAAAGCGCGGCGGAAGGCCGGATCGCGCGCCGCGACGACCGGTTTTCCCCGTCATTCAAGACAGATTTTTGAATCTTTTAAGATGCCTGCGGCAACTTCGCCGCACCCCGCGGCGAGAGCGCAGAATCAGGCGTTTAGTCACAGCTTTTGCGCGGCTGCGGGCCTGTGGACAGCGTTTGGGACGGGGCCGCTGGAAAAATCGCCGACTCCCGCCTTGCGGCGGCTTTCGCCTATGTTAGAGTCGAATGGCTGTGAGGGCGGCCGGGCTTAAGTGCTCTTCCGAATCTCTCGCCGCCTTTCCTGCAGATTTATCGGCGATTCCGTGTAAAGGCTTCCGCATGTCTTTATTTCGTCGTCGAAGGAACCCTTTCTTTATAAAGAGGAACTCTTTCTTTATAAAGACTGTGCTTGAATTTATTGAGGGCGACTTGAAAAGTGGAAGATGGAGGTCCGTTTTTCCTTAGGTCCGTGCTTGACAGGTTCGAATCGAACGTTCTGCTCCGCAGCCGGGGCCAATAAGGGGAGAGGGCCGCCACATGTCGACGCAAGCTCATTCAGCCGCAGGGCGCCTTTCTCCGTTAGCCGCGCCGCGTCCGTCCCTCCCAAGCGCGCGACGCCTTTCCCGTTCGGGCGCGCGGTCCCTTTCGCAGGTCCCCGACGCCGCGCCGCAGCTCCTTCCACAGCCTGCGGCGGCGCCGGCTGTGGAAGGAGCTGGGCGGGCGGGCCGCCGCGCGCGGCCCTGGCGCCGGCGGCTGCGGCTGTCGCGCAAGAAACCGCCGGTCGCGCGCCTCTAGCCGCGTCGACGCCTTCGCCCCCTTTCCCCCCATTCCTGTCGGCGGATGGCGCCGTCCCGTTCCGGGACGGACGTCCGCCCTCCGTTCCGATCAGAAGAAGGCCGATGCTCACTTTGCGCAGCTCTCACGATCAGCCGGGCGATCGCGGCGACGGCGAAGCCTGGATGCGCGTCTGCCGCCGGCTGCGCGCCGACGTCGGCGACGACGTGTTCTCCTCATGGTTCGGCCGGCTCGAACTCGACGCGCTTGCGGACGACTCCGCCGCCGTGTCGGTGCCGACCAAATTTCTGAAAAGCTGGATCCAGTCGCATTATGCGGAAAAGCTGCTCGCCGCCGTCGCCGCCGAATTCCCGTCCGTGAAGCGGCTCGCCGTGACGATCCGCTCGTCGAACCGGCCGGCCGGCGCGCCCGCCGTCGCGGCCGACCCTGAAGAAGCCGCGCCGCGCCGCGCCGCGCCCGCCGCCGCGCCGGAGCCGCGCGCCAAACCTCTCGCGCCCGAGGCCGAAGGCGACATTCTCTCCGGCTCGCCGCTCGACCCGCGTCTCACTTTCGCAAGCTTCGCCGCCGGCCGCTCGAACCAGCTCGCGCTGGCCGCGGCCCAGCGCGTCGCCGCGGCGACGCCCGAGGAGCGGCTGACCTATAATCCGCTCTATCTCCACGCCGCCGTCGGCCTCGGCAAGACGCATCTGTTGCAGGCCGCGGCGCATGACGCGCAGGCGATGGGCCGGCGCGTCGTCTACCTCACCGCCGAGCGTTTCATGTATGGCTTCGTCGCGGCGCTCAAGGCGCAGACGGCGATCGCCTTCAAGGAGAAACTGCGCGGCATCGACATTCTGGTCATCGACGACATCCAGTTTTTGCAGGGCAAGTCGATCCAGCAGGAGTTCTGCCACACGCTGAACGCGCTGATCGACGCGCACCGGCAGATCGTCATCGCCGCCGACCGGCCGCCCTCCGAGCTCGAAAGCCTCGACGAGCGCGTGCGCTCGCGCCTCGCCGGCGGCCTGTGCGTCGAACTCGGGGCGCTCGACGAGCCGCTGCGCCTGCGCATCCTTGAAGGGCGCATCGCCGCCGCGCGCCAGATCCACCCGGGCTTCGAGGTGCCAAACGAGGTCACGGCCTTCGTCGCGCGGGCGATCCAGACCAATGGCCGCGACCTCGACGGCGCGGTGAACCGGCTGCTCGCCCACGCCTCGCTGACCGGCGCGCCGCTCGAAGTGGCGACCGCCGAGCTCGCCATCCGCGACCTCGTGCGCGCCCATGAGCCAAAGCGCGTCAAGATCGAGGACATCCAGAAGCTCGTCGCCACCCATTTCAACGTCAGCCGGGCCGACATCCTGTCGTCGCGCCGTACGGCCAATGTCGTGCGGCCGCGCCAGATCGCCATGTATCTGTCGAAGACGCTGACGCTGCGCTCGCTGCCCGAGATCGGCCGCAGGTTCGGCGGGCGCGACCATACGACCGTGCTGCACGCGGTGCGCAAGATCGACGGGCTCGCCGCCAAGGACGCGACGCTCAACGAGGAGCTCGAGCTTCTGAAGCGGATGCTGATGGAGTGAGGCGCTTTCCGCCCCGGGGCGCGATGGGGTAGAACCGCGCATGACCTCCTGCGTGCGCATTCTCGGCGTCGACCCCGGCCTTCGCACCATGGGCTGGGGCGTCGTCGACGTCGTGGGCTCGCGGCTCTCTTTCGTGGCCTGCGGCAGCCTGCGCTCGCGCCCCGCCGACAGCCTCGCCGAGCGGCTGCGCGCGCTGCACGAGGGGCTTGTGGGCGTCATCGCCGACCATGCGCCGGCCGAGGCGGCGGTCGAGGAGACCTTCGTCAACGCCGACCCGCAGTCGGCGCTGAAGCTCGGCCAGGCGCGCGGGATCGCCTTGCTCGCCCCGGCGCTCGCGGGCCTGCCCGTCGCCGAATACGCCGCCAATCTCATCAAGAAGACCGTCACGGGCGCGGGCCACGCCGAGAAGGCGCAGATCGCCCTGATGGTGAAGTTTCTGCTGCCGAAAAGCGACGCCGCGAGCCCCGACGCCGCCGACGCGCTCGCCGTCGCCCTGACCCATGCGCGCCTGCGCGCGAGCCGCAGGCTCGCCGCCGCCGTCGCGGCGCGCGGCCGATGAGGAGCGCCGCGCCATGATCGGCAAGCTGCGCGGCCTCATTGACGCCAAAGCCGAGGACCATGTGATCCTCGACGTCGGCGGCGTCGGCTATGTCGTGTTCTGCGCGCCGCGCGTGCTCCAGGCGCTGCCGGCCGAGGGCGAGCCGGCGGTCCTGACGATCGAGACGCAGATGCGCGAGGACCAGATCAGGCTTTACGGATTTCTGGGCGCGGCCGAGCGCGACTGGTTCCGCCTGCTCCAGTCGGTGCAGGGCGTCGGCGCGCGTCTCGCGCTCGCCATCGGCGGCGCGCTCGGCCCCGACGAGCTCGCCATGGCGATCGCGGCCGGCGACAAGACGGCGCTGTCGCGCGCGCCGGGCGTCGGCCCGCGCCTCGCCGCGCGCGGCGTGGCGGGACGGAAGGACAAGGCGCCGGCGCATGGTCCGCTCGCCGGCCTCGCGCCCCATGCGGCGGGGGCGCCTCAGGGCGCGGCCGCCGACGCCGTGTCGGCGCTGGTCAATCTCGGCTACGCCCGCGCGCAGGCGGCGTTCGCGGTCGCGGCCTCGGTCAAGGCGCTGGGGGAGGGCGCGGCCGCGCCCGAGCTGATCCGGCGCGGCCTCAAGGAGCTTGCCCGGCAGGCGGGCTGAACAGCCTCACGCCTTGCCGTGATGCGCGGCCTCGGCGCTGGCGTCGAGCGGCCAGCGCGGGCGCGCCGCGAAGGTCATGTCGTCGGAGAGGCCGAGCGAAAGGCGCTCGATTCCCGCCCAGGCGATCATCGCCCCATTGTCGGAGCAGAGCGCCGGCGGCGGCAGCACGAGACGCAGGCCGCTCTCGCCGCAAAAGCGCGCCAGCGCGCGGCGGATCGCGCCGTTCGCGCCGGCCCCGCCCGCGACCACCATGGCGCTGGCCTCGCCGACGCGCTCATGGAACAGCCGCAGCCCGGCGCGGCTGCGGTCGATCAGCGAATCGACGACGGCCGCCTGGAACGAGGCGCAGAGGTCGGCGACGTCGGTCTTGCTCGGATGGGAGATCCTGCCGGCCTCGACGCGCACGGCGGTCTTGAGGCCCGACAGCGAGAAATCAGGCTTCGGCCGCCCGAGCATCGGCCTTGGAAAGGAAAAGCGCGTCGGGTCGCCCTCTTCGGCGCGCCGCTCGACCTCCGGGCCGCCGGGATAGGGCAGGCCGAGCAGCTTCGCCACCTTGTCGAAGGCCTCGCCGACCGCGTCGTCGACGGTCGAGCCGAGGCGCAGATAGTCGCCGACGCCCTTGACCGCGACGAGCTGGGTGTGGCCGCCCGAGACGAGCAGCAGCAGATAGGGGAACTCGACGCCGTCGGTGAGCCGGGCGGTCAGCGCATGGGCTTCGAGGTGGTTCACGGCGATGAACGGCTTGCGGCTCGCGAGCGCCAGCGCCTTGCCGGTGGTGAGGCCGACGATGACCCCGCCGACGAGCCCGGGGCCGGCCGCGGCGGCGATTCCGTCGAGGTCCTTCAGCCCGACCTCGGCGCGTTCGAGCGCGCGGGCGACGAGCCGGTCGAGCACGTCGACATGGGCGCGCGCGGCGATCTCGGGCACCACGCCGCCATAAGCGGCGTGCTCGGCGATCTGGCTCATCACCTCGTTTGAAAGAATCTCGCCGGCGCCGCCGGGTTCGAGCCGCACGACCGCGGCGGCGGTCTCGTCGCAGGTGGTTTCGATGCCAAGAACGCGCATGGCGGCCGGAATCCGCTTTCGAGAGGCGCCCCGGCCGCACGGCGGGGCGGGACGCCGCGCCGCGCTTGGCGGATCGCGGCGAAGACGCTATGGTCGCGCAGCTATAGAACCAAAAGTTCCCTCAAGGAAATCCGCGATTCTCAGTTCGAGCCGCCCCAGGGTCGAGGACCTCAAACTCAGAATCGGGACGCGGGGCAGTCCTCTTGCGCTCGCGCAGGCGCGCGAGCTGAAAGGCCGCCTCGCGGCCGCCCACGGGTCTTCGGGCGAGGCGATCGAAACGGTCGTCATCCGCACGACCGGAGACGCCATCACCGACCGCGCGCTGAGCGAGGCCGGCGGCAAGGGCCTGTTCACCAAGGAGCTCGACCTCGCCCTGATTCGCGGCGACGTCGACGCCGCGGTCCATTCGGCCAAGGACCTGCCGACCTTTCTGCCCGACGAGATCGTGATCCTCGGCTTCCTCCCGCGCGAGGACGTGCGCGACGCCTGGCTCTCGCCCGTCGCCGCCCATCCGTCGGCGCTGCCCGAAGGGGCGCTCGTCGGCACCGCCTCGCTCCGGCGCGGGGCCATGGTCCGCCGGCTGCGCCCGGACCTCAGGGTCACGCTGCTGCGCGGCAATGTCGAGACGCGCCTCGCCAAGCTCGCGGCGGGCGAGGTCGACGCCACGCTGCTCGCCGTCGCCGGCCTCAGGCGGCTCGGCCTCATCGACCGCGCCACCGCCCTGCTCGACCTCGAAGAATTCGTGCCGGCGGCGGGGCAGGGCGCGATCGCGGTCACGGCGCGGCGCGGCGACGTGGCGGCGGCGGCGGTTTTCGCGCCCGTGCTCGACCGCGACACGGGCCGCGCGCTCGACGCCGAGCGCGCCTTCCTCGGCGTGCTCGACGGCTCCTGCCGCACCCCCATCGGCGCCCATGCGCGGCTCGAAGGCGAGACGCTGCTGTTCCATGCGCTGGTGCTGAAGCCCGACGGCTCGGCCTGCTACGAGGCGCGCGTGAGCGGCGACGCGAAGCTCGCCGCCTCGCTCGGCGAGGGCGCGGGCCGCGACCTTCTCGCCCGCATTCCTCCCGACCTGTTCGAGGACTGAAGCCGCATGCTGGTGCTGTTGACCCGCGCCCTCGACGAAGCCCTGCGCACGGCGGCCAAGCTCACCGCCATCCGCCAGCACGCGATTCTCTCGCCCGTGCTCGAAATGACGCCGACCGGCGCGCCCTGGCCCGAAGGCACGGTCGACGGCGTGATCGCCACCTCGACCCAGGCCTTCGAGCTTCTGTCCGACGGCGAAGACCGGCTCACGCCCGAGGCGCGCCGGCTCATTCCCCTTTATGTCGTCGGGGAGCGCACGAAGGCCGCGGCCCGCGAGCGCGGCTTCGCCGGCCGCGCCGTCGTGGAGCAGGACGCGCGCGACCTCGCCGCGCATCTGGTGACGGCGCTGTCCGAAGGCCCGCCGGCGCGGCTCGTCTATCTCGCCGGCCGCGACCGCAAGCCGGATCTCGAACAGGCGCTCGCCGCGGCGGGCCATGAAATGACGACGGTCGAGATCTACGCCGCGCAGGCCGCCCCCGCCCTTGACGAGGAGGCCGTCGCCCTGCTCGAGGCCGGGCGCATCGGCGCGGTCATGCATTATTCGCGGCGCAGCGCCGAGATCGTCCTGAGGCTCGCCGCCGAGGCCGAACTCGATCTCGCCGGCCCGCGCCATATCGCGATTTCGGCCGACGCGGCCGCGCCCCTGCGCGCCGCGGGCCTGCCTTTCGTGCATGTGGCGCAGACGCCGAAGGAGCAGGCGATGCTCGACCTGCTCGAATCGCTCGAGCCTCGCGAAAGCGTCAGCGGCGCGTCGCCGCCCGCGTCTTGATGCCGCGGGGCGGCGACCCCATCATCGTCGCATGAGTCTGGCGCGCGGGCGCCAGCCGAAAAACGGGCGCGCGAACGCCGGGCCAGGGCTTGAGGGAGGACGTAACATGCGAGGATTCGTCGCCGGCGCGCTCCGCGCCGGCCTCGCGCTCGCCGCGCCGGTCCTCGCCGCGCCGTCCCATGCCGCGCCGGTCCTCGCCGCGCCGTCCGTCGCGGCCGCGCCTGCGGCGCAGAAGGCGCCGCTCGAGGTCAGGATCGGCTTCATCCGCCAGCGGCATTCGCGCGACGTCATCTCGATCCTCGACATTCCGGCCGCCGACGACGGCGTCGCCGGGGCGCGCCTCGCCGTCGAGGACAATAATACGACCGGCCGCTTCCTCGGCCAGAGCTTCAGCGTCGAGGACGTCGCGCTCGACGACGGCGAGGATCCCGTCAAGGCGCTCGACGGCCTGCTCGCGAAAGGCGTCGGCCTGATCCTCGTCGACCTGCCGGCCGACCAGGTGCTCGCCGTCGCCGACGCCGCGAAGGACAAGGACGCGCTGATCTTCAACGTGTTCGCGCCCGACGATTCGCTGCGCGAAGAAAACTGCCGCGCCAATGTCGTGCATGTCGCGCCGACGCGCGCGATGCTCGCCGACGGGCTCGCGCAATATTTCGTCTGGAAGCGCTGGCCGCGCTGGCTCATGATCAAGGGCTCCCACCCCGAAGACGAGCTGTGGGCGCAGGCGCTGCGCCGCGCGGCCAGAAAATTCGGCGCGAAGATCGTCGAGGAGCGCGTCTACGAGGACACGGGCGGCGGGCGGCGCTCCGATTCCGGCAGCGTCCAGACGCAGCGTCTGATCCCGGCGACGACCCAGAACGCGCCGGCCTATGACGTGCTCGTCGCCGCCGACGAATCGGACGTTTTCGCCGGCTATCTGCCCTACCGCGGCTATGATCCGCGCCCCGTCGCGGGCTCGGCCGGCCTCAAGCCGACGAGCTGGGACCCGACGCATGAGCAATGGGGCGCGGCGCAGCTTCAGAACCGTTTCCACAAGCTCGCCGCGCGCGGCATGAACGCGCGCGACAACCAGGCCTGGGTCGCGGTCCGCATGATCGGCGAGGCGGCGACGCGCACGGGCTCGGCCGACCCGAAGACGCTGCGCGCCTATGTCGTCGGCAAGGATTTCTCGATCGCCGCCTTCAAGGGCCAGAAGCTGACGCTGCGGCCCTGGAATCAGCAGCTGCGCCAGCCGGTCCTTCTCGGCGACGGGCGCATGATCGTCTCGGTCTCGCCGCAGGAAGGCTTTCTGCACCAAGTCTCGGAGCTCGACACGCTGGGCTTCGACCAACCCGAAACGAAATGCAGGCTGCAATGATTCTTTCGCGGACTCTTTGGCGGACCCCTGCGCGGACCTTCTGGCGCGCCGCGGCCGTCGCGCTCGGCGCGCTCGCCGCGGCGGCGCCCGCCGCCGCCGCCACCGCCTATGTCTCGAACGAGAAGGGCAATTCGATCAGCGTGATCGACGCCGACAAGCTCGCCGTGGTCGAGACGGTGAAGGTCGGCCGGCGCCCCCGCGGCATCGTCCTCAACGGCGACAAGACGCAGCTCTTCATCTGCGCCGGAGACGACGACACGATCCAGATCCTCGACCTCAAGACGCTGAAGATCGTCGGCGACCTGCCGTCCGGCCCTGACCCCGAGCTGCTCGTGCTCGACCCCGGCGGCGCGCTGCTCTACGTGGCCAATGAGAACGACAATCTCGTCACCGTGATCGACGTCGCGAAGCGCAAGGTCGTCGAGCAGATTCCGGTCGGCGTCGAGCCCGAGGGCATGACGCTGAGCCCTGACGGCAAGCTGCTCGTGAACACCTCCGAAACCACCAATATGGCGCATGTCATCGACACGGCGACGCACAAGATCGTGGCCAACGTGCTCGTCGACGCCAGGCCGCGCGCGGCGGCTTTCTCGCCCGACGGCAAGGAGCTCTGGGTCAGCGCCGAGGTCGGCGGCACGGTCAGCGTCATCGACATCTCGGACGTCGCCGGCGCCAAGGTGACGCAGAAGATCTCCTTCGAGATTCCGGGCCTGACGCGCGAGGCGGTCCAGCCCGTCGGCCTCCGTTTCTCGCAGGACGGATCGAAGGTGTTCGTCGCGCTCGGCCCCGCGAACCGCGTCGCCGTGATCGACGCGAAGAGCCGCAAGGTCGAGAAATATCTGCTCGTCGGCCAGCGCGTGTGGCAGCTCGCCTTCACGCCCGACTACAAGCGGCTCTACGCCACCAACGGCGTCTCGAACGACGTCTCGGTGATCGACGTCGGCGCGCTCAAGGTGATCAAGTCGATCCCCGTCGGCTCGTTCCCGTGGGGCGTCGCGATCGCCCCATGACCGACGCGGGAGAACCTTTTCGCATGGAGGGCGCAGCTTCGGGGCGCCAGCCAGGGAGCGCCGGGGCGCCCGCCCTTTCGGTCGCGGGCGTCAGCCATTCCTATGGCCGGCGCAAGGCGCTCGACGACGTCTCCTTCGACGTGCCGCAGGGCCGCTTCGCCGTGCTGCTCGGCCTCAACGGGGCCGGCAAGAGCACGCTGTTCTCGCTCATCACCCGTCTGTTCGCCGTGACGCGCGGCTCGATCTCGATCTTCGGCTTCGACGTGTCGCGCGATCCCGGCGAGGCGCTGCGCCGCCTCGGCGTGGTGTTCCAGGCGCGAACCCTCGACCTTGACCTTTCGGTCGCGCAGAATCTCGCCTATCACGCCGCGCTGCATGGCGTCGGCGCGCGCGAGGCGAAGGCGCGCGCGCGCGACGTGCTCGCCAGGGTCGACATGCTCGACCGGATCGAGGACAAGGCGCGGGCGCTTTCGGGCGGGCAGATGCGCCGCGTCGAGATCGCCCGCGCGCTGCTGCACCGCCCGCGCCTGCTGCTGCTCGACGAGCCGACCGTCGGGCTCGACGTCAAGGCCCGCGCCGACATTCTCGCGCATGTGCGCGGCCTCGTCACGCGCGAGGGGCTCGGCGTGCTGTGGGCGACCCATCTGATCGACGAGATCGAGCCTGGCGACCAGGTCGTCGTGCTGCATCGCGGAAAGCTGCTCGACTGCGGGACGGCCGAAGCGGTGCGCCTGCGCGCCGGCGCGCCCGACCTCACCGCCGCCTTTCGCCGCCTGACCGGCGAAGGAGAGCCGACATGAGCCTTGCGTCCGCACAGCCGCGCCGCGGCTTTTCCCTGCGCCAGTATGCGGCGTGCCTTGCGGGAATCGTGTGGCGCGAGGCGCTGCGCTTCCTGCACCAGCGCGAGCGCTTCGTCTCGGCGCTGGTGCGCCCGCTGGTGTGGCTGTTCATTTTCGCGGCGGGGTTCCGGTCGGTGCTCGGCGTGTCGATCATTCCGCCCTACGACACCTATGTGCTCTACGACGTGTACATCACGCCGGGGCTCGTCGCGATGATCCAGCTTTTCAACGGCATGCAGTCGTCGCTGTCGATGGTCTATGACCGCGAGATGGGCAACATGCGCACGCTGCTGGTGAGCCCGCTGCCGCGCTGGTTCCTGCTGAGCTCGAAGCTCGTCGCCGGCGCCTCGGTGTCGATCCTGCAGGTCTACGCGTTTCTGCTGATCGCCTGGTTCTGGGAGATCGAGCCGCCGAGCCTGTGGGGCTATCTGACCATCCTGCCGGCGCTCGTGCTGTCGGGGCTGATGTTCGGCGCGCTCGGCATGCTGCTGTCGTCGCTGATCCGCCAGCTCGAGAATTTCGCCGGCGTCATGAACTTCGTCATATTTCCGATGTTCTTCGCCTCTTCGGCGCTCTACCCGCTGTGGCGCGTGCGCGAGGCCAATCCGACGCTGGCCTTCATTTGCGAGCTTAACCCCTTCACCCATGCGACGGAGCTGATCCGCTTCGCCTTCTGGGGCCAGGTCAATCCCGTTTCGCTCGGCGTGGTCGCGGGCTGCGCGGCGGCTTTTCTCGCCGCCGCGATCGTCGCCTATGATCCCTCGCGCGGCATGCTGACGCGGCGCGAGGGGTGAGCGCCAGAAGCTTACTTCTTCTTGCCGTCGGCGTCGAAGGACTCGACATAGGCGAGGACATTGTCGCGGTCTTCCGCCTTCGGCAGGCCGGGGAAGATCATCTTGGTGCCGGGGACGAGGGCCTTCGGCTCGGTCAGCCAGGCGTGCAGCTTCTCGTCTTCCCAGGTGATCCCGGAATCCTTCAGCGCCTGCGAATAGTTGAAGCCCGGAACGGAGGCCGACTTGCGGCCGACGATGCCGTTGAGCTCGGGGCCGACCATGTTCTTGGCGCCTTCGCCGATCTTGTGGCAGACGCCGCATTTCTGCTTGAAGAGGGTTTCGCCGGCCGCGGCGTCTCCGGCGGCGGAAGCGCCGGCGGTCTGCCCGATGAAGGCGAGCGCCGCGATAAGCGGAACATATTTCAAAGTCATGTTTCGGTTCCCTTCCCCTTGAGCGATGCGCTTCGCTCCGGTGTGGCGGCCGACCGCGTCGCGGAGCGCCCGCGATTCTTGAGCAATGTCGCCCGTCCGCAAAAGCATGTATCCTCATGACGCGAAAAAACACAACCGGCCACATGAGAGCGGGTATAACTTTGACGGAGCGCAAACGCCGGGGCGCGGAAGCCCTTGCAGGGCAGCGGTTTGGCGGGCTTTTTCGGGCGTGCGGACGCCGTCTCGCCGGCGCCCTGCGCGCCGCGGCGCTCTTTTGTCTCACCCTGGCGCTCGGCCTTCTTCCGGTCGCGGCCGCAGCCGCCGGCTTGACGATCCGCGTCGGCGCGCAAAGAACCGGGACGCTGGCCTGGGAGCTCGCCGCGGCCAAGGCGCGGGGCTTCGCCGAGGCTGAAGGGCTCGACATTTCGGTCTCCTGGTTCGCCTCGCCCGACGCCGGCCGCATCGCGCTTCTTGGCGGCGCGGTGGACGTCATCCTCGGCGACTGGCTCTGGGCCGCGCGCGAGCGCGCGCTCGGCGAGCCGCTTCAGTTCTATCCGACGTCGGCGGCGCTCGGCGGCGTGATGGTGCGCGAGGAGTCGGGCTTCAGGAGCCTCGCGGACCTCTCCGGCAAGACGCTCGGCGTCGCCGGCGGGCCGATCGACAAGAGCTGGCTGCTGCTGCAGGCCTATGCGCGGCGCGAAGGGCTCGACCTCAAGCGCACGGTCCGCCCCGTTTTCGGCGCGCCGGCGCTGCTCTATGAAAAGACGCTCGCCGGCGAGCTCGACGCCTCGCTCGCGTTCTGGACCTACGCCGCCCGGCTCGAAGCCAAAGGGTTCCGCACGCTGGTCGGGCTCGAGGCGGCGGAGCGCCGGCTCGGCGCGCAGGGGCCGGTCGCGCTGATCGGCTTTCTGTTCAGGGAAAGTTTCGCGCGCACGCAAGGGGAGACGCTGGCGCGCTTCCTGACGGTCATCGCCCGCGCGCGTGAGGCGCTCGCCGGGGAGGCGCCGCAGGATTGGGCGGCGATCGGCCGCGAGCTCGGCATTTCCGACCCGCAGGAGCTCGCCCTGTTCCGCCGGCGCTATATCGAGGGCTTCGCCCGCCGCCCGGTCGCCGAGGAGGAGGCCGACGCGCGAAATTTCTACGCCATCCTGCGCGAGGTCGGCGGGGCCGAACTCGTCGGGCCGGCGACGGCGCTCGAACCCGGCCTGTTCTACAGGGGCGCGCCGGCGTCCGGCGGACGCTGACCGTCCATGACGACGCGGCTTCTTTCGTTCGCGCTGCTTCTCGCCCTGTGGGAGGCCGCGGCGCTTCTGGCGCAGTCGCGCCTCCTGCCGGCGCCGCAGGAGGTCGCCGGCGTGATCATGGCCGAGGCGCGCTCGGGCGCGCTGTTCGCCAATCTCGCGGCGACGCTCGCGCGCGTCGCCGCGGCCTTCGTCATCGCCATGGCGGCGGGCGCGGCGCTCGGCGTCGCCATGGGCCGCAACCGGACGGTCGACCGCGTCTGCGACCCCTGGCTCATCGTGCTTTTGAACCTGCCGGCGCTGGTCGTGATCGTGCTCGCCTACATATGGATCGGGCTCAACGAGGTCGCGGCGGTCGGCGCCGTCGCGCTGAACAAGCTGCCGACCACGGCCGCCACCCTGCGTGAGGGGGCGCGCGCGCTCGACCGCAGCCTCGACGAGGTGGCGCTGATCTATCACATGCCGCTGAAGGTCCGCGTCTTCGACATCCTGCTGCCCCAGCTCGGGCCCTATCTCGCCGCCGCCACGCGCTCCGGCCTGTCGCTCGTGTGGAAGATCGTGCTGGTCGTCGAGCTGCTCGGGCGCTCGAACGGCGTGGGCTTCGAGATCGGCGTCGCGTTCCAGCTGTTCGACGTCGCGCGGCTGCTTGGCTATGCGCTGCCTTTCGTGATGATCATGCTGGCGATCGAGACGTTCGTGGTGCAGCCGCTCGAACGGCGCGCGACGCGCTGGCGCAAGGCCGATGCTTGAGATCGACGTGCGGCGCAAGACGCTGCGGATGGCCTCCGGCGACGAGCGGCTGGCGCTGCGCGACGTCGCCTTCAGCCTCGGCGAGGGCGAGGTCGCGGCGGTGATCGGGCCTTCGGGCTGCGGCAAGACCACGCTGCTGCGCATCGTCGCCGGCCTCGACCGCGACTTCGAGGGCGAGACGAAGCTGCCGGAGCCGCTCAAAATCGGCATGGTGTTCCAGGAGCCGCGCCTTCTGCCCTGGCGCAGCGTGCGGCGCAATCTGACGCTCGCGGGCGCAAGGCCCGGCGCGGCGCTCGACGCCATCGTCGCGGCCCTTGGGCTTTCGGGCCATCTCGACCATTATCCGGGCGAATTGTCGCTCGGCCTCGCCCGGCGCGTCTCGATCGCCAGGGCGTTCGCCGTCCAGCCGACGCTGCTGCTGCTCGACGAGCCGTTCGTCTCGCTCGACGCCGCCCTCGCGCTGCGGCTGCGCGAAGAACTCGCGTCGCTCGTCGAGACATGGCGGACGACGACGCTGCTCGTCACCCATGACCTCGACGAGGCCGTCGCGCTCGCCGACAAGATCCTGATTCTGTCGCCGGGGCCCGGCCGCAAGATCGCCGAGGTCGCGGTCAAGGCGCCGCGCGGGCGCGCTTCGCCGCGGGAGGCGGCGCTGCTGCGGCGCGAGATCGAGACGCTGGTCGCGCGCGCCGGCGGGGATGAAGGCGCGCATGAAAAGGGATAGTCTCGCCGCGCCCCTCGACGATCTGGACCCCATGCCGCAGACCGCAGCGCCTTCGCAGGCCGACTTCACCCCGGCGCCCGACCCTTCGCAGACGCAGGCGGCGCGCGAAACGCTCCTGCGCGTCTTCGGCTTCAGGGATTTTCGCCCCGCCCAGCGCGCGCCGATGGAGGCGGCGCTCGCGGGCGAAAACATCTTCGCCGTGATGCCGACAGGCTCGGGCAAGTCGCTGCTCTACCAGCTGCCGGCGCTGGTCCGGCCGGGGCTGACGGTGGTCGTGTCGCCGCTGATCGCCCTGATGCGCGACCAGGTGAGCGCGCTGGAGCAGAAAGGCGTCGACGCGGCCGCGCTCAACTCGGTCAACGGCGCGGCCGAAAACGCCTTCATCGAGGCAAGGATCAGGGCCGGACGATGCCGCCTCGTCTATGTCGCGCCCGAGCGCCTCGTGCGGCGCGAAACCCAGGCGCTGCTGCGCGAGGCCGGCGCGCGCGTCTTCGCCATCGACGAGGCCCATTGCGTTTCGCAATGGGGCCATGACTTTCGGCCCGAATATTCCGACCTCAAGGAGGTCGCGCGCGCGCTCGCGGGCGACGGGCCGCCGCTTCAGATCGTCGCGGTGACGGCGACGGCGGACGCGCCGACGCGGGCCGACATCGTCGAGCGGCTGTTTGCGTCGCCGCCGCGCCTGTTCGTGTCGAGCTTCGACCGGCCGAACATCCGCCTCGCCATGCGGCGGCGGGGAAACGCCGCGCAGCAATGCGCCGCCGAGATCGCGCGTCACAAGGGACAGAGCGGGATCATCTATTGCGCCTCGCGCCGCGGCGTCGAGCGCCTCGCCGAAACGCTGCGGGCCTCGGGCGTCGCGGCGCTGCCCTATCACGCCGGGCTCGCGCCCGAAATCCGCGCCGCGAACCAGGATGAATTCCTGACGTCGCAGGGCGTCGTCATCGTCGCCACCATCGCCTTCGGCATGGGCGTCGACAAGCCCGACGTGCGCTTCGTGATCCACGCCGACCTGCCGCAAAGCATTGAATCCTATTATCAGGAGATCGGCCGGGCGGGCCGCGACGGGCTGCCCGCCGAGGCGCTGCTGCTGTTTGGCGAGGCCGACGCGCGTTTTCGCGAACGCCAGATCGACGACGGCGACGCCGCGCCCGAGCGCAAGCGCGTCGAGCGGCGCAAGCTCAACGCCCTGCTCGCCCTGTGCGAGACGCCGCGCTGCCGCCGCCGCACGCTGCTCGCGGCCTTCGGCGAGGAGACGGGCGACTGCGGCAATTGCGACATCTGCGAAGGCCGCTGGCGCCTGTTCAACGGCGCGCTCGCCGCGAAGAAAGCGCTGTCCGCCGTGCACCGCACCTCGGGGCGCTTTTTCTCAGGGCATCTCGCCAAGCTGCTCGTCGGCGAGGCGACGGCGGCGATCGTGCGCCACGGCCACGACCTTCTGCCGACCTTCGGCGTCGGCAAGGAGTTCTCGACCGCCGAATGGCGCAGCGTGTTTCGTCAGCTTCAGGCGGCCGAACTCATCGACCAGCAGGAGGACGACCGCGACCGCTGGATCATCACGCCCGCCGGCCGCGCCGTGCTGCGCGGCGAGGCGCAGATCGAACTGCGCGAGATCGGCCTGACAGGCGGCCGCAAGGTCGGCGTCGGCGAGGCGCTGAAGCGCATCGACGAAACGACGCAGGGCGAGGCGCCGGCCGCCGCGTCGAAGCTCCCGCAGCGTCTCAAGGCCGAGGATCTGACGGTCGTCGAGGCGCGGCTCTTTGCGGCGCTGAAGGCGAAGCGGCTCGAGCTTGCGCGCGCGCAAAAGCAGGCGCCTTTCGTCATCTTTCATGACAGCGTCCTTGTCGCCATGGCGCGCGCGCGACCCATGACGCTCGCCGCGATGGAGCAGATTCCAGGCGTCGGGCCGGCGAAGCTGCAACGCTATGGCGCGATCTTTCTGGAGGCGCTGAACAGCGCGGACGAGGCCTGAAACGCCGGCGCGGGACAAAGCGGCGCCGCCGCAGGGATGAGGCGCGTCATAATTTGGCGCCCGCGCGGGGGGCGCCTCTCGCCTGCGTCTTTCTCGCCTGCGCCCGCCGCCTGCGCCTCTGGCCTTTCGGGCGGACGCCGCCACGCGGCGCGGCGGATCCTGATCTTCTTCATGACGCGCGCCAAGCTTTTGCGTCGCGTCGTCGAAGCGGCCCGCTGGCCGCGCATGGGAGAGCCGCGCCATGACCTTCGATCTTTTGCGCGCCTTTTCGCGCCCCCGACATCGGGCTCGCGGCTTCATCCGCGTCGCGCTGTTCTGCGCCCTCGCGGCCGCGGTCCCGGCGCGGGCGGAGGCGCCGGCGCCCAATCCCCCGATCATCTCGCAGGGCCGGCGTTTTCTCCCCGTCCTCGCCGAGCATGGCATGGTCGTGGCGCAGGAGGCGCAGGCGGCGCGCGTCGGGCGCGACGTGCTGCGCCGCGGCGGCAACGCCGTCGACGCCGCGGTGGCGACGGCGCTCGCCCTCGCCGTGACGCTGCCGCGCGCGGGCAATCTCGGCGGGGGCGGATTCATGCTCATCCATTCGCCGAAATCCGGCGAGACAGTCGCCGTCGACTATCGCGAAACCGCGCCGGCGGCCGCCACCCGCGACATGTTCCTCGACGCCGCGGGCGAAGCCGACCCGGCGAAGTCGCGCTTTTCCGGCCTCGCCGTCGGCGTGCCCGGAACCGTCGCCGGCCTCACGCGCGCGCTGCGCCGCTACGGCTCCGGCCGCCTGACCCTCGCCGAACTCGCGGCCCCCGCCGTCCGCCTCGCGCGCGAGGGCTTCACGGTCGGGGACGATCTCGCCGATTCGCTCGCGCAGGCCGCGCGCCTTGGCGGCTTTCCGTCGTCGGCGCGCATTTTCATGCGCGCGCCGGGCGAGCCGCTGCGCCGCGGCGACCTTTTGCGCCAGACCGACCTCGCCGACGTGATCGAGGCGGTCGGGCGCGACGGCGAGCGCGCCTTCTATGAAGGGCCGGTCGCCGAGAAGATTGTGGCGGCGGTCAGAGGCGCCGGCGGCGTGATGACGCTCGACGACCTGAAATCCTATCGCGCCCTCGAGCGCGCGCCCGTCCGCGGGCATTATCGCGGTCATGAAATCGTCTCGATGCCGCCGCCCTCGTCGGGCGGGACGCATGTGATCGAGCTTCTGAATATCCTCGAAGGCTTGCCGCTGGCTGACCTTGGCGCGGGCTCGGCCGCCTCGATCCATCTTTTCGCCGAAGCGACGAAGCTCGTCTACGCCGACAGGGCGCGCTATCTCGGCGACCCGGACTTCGTCGAGGTTCCGCTCGCCGCCCTGACCTCCAAGGCCTACGCCGCGCGCCTGCGCGGCGAGATCGACCCCGCCCGCGCGCGCCCGGCGGCCGAGATCATGCCTGTCGACCCCACGCCCTATGAGAGCGCCGAGACCACGCATTTCTCGATCGTCGACGCCGAGGGCGGGGCGGTCGCCAACACCTACACGCTCAATTTCTCTTATGGCCTCGGGCTCGTGGCCGACGGCGCGGGCGTGCTGCTCAACAACGAGCTCGACGATTTCGCCGCAAAGCCCGGCGCGCCCAACGCCTTCGGCCTCATGGGCGGCGCGGCCAACGCGCCCGCGTCCGGCAAGCGGCCGCTGTCGTCCATGGCTCCGACCATGGTCTTTCGCGGCGGCGAGCTCGAGCTCGTCACCGGCTCGCCGGGCGGCTCGCGCATCATCACCACGGTCGCGGGGCTGATCGTCGGGATGATCGACCACGGCCTCAATCCGGCCGAGGCGACGGCCGCGCCGCGGGCGCATCATCAGGGCTTTCCCGACGCGCTCTATGTCGAGCGCGGCGTCTCGCCCGACACGCTGGCGCTGCTGCGCGGCCTTGGCCATACGGTCGTCGAAGGGGGCGCCTGGGGCTCGGCGCAAAGCGTGCTGCGCCGCCCCGACGGGCTGCTTGAGGGCGCGGCCGATTCGCGCCAGCGCGGAACGCTCGCGGCGGGCTACTGAGCGGCTGCGCCGTCGCACATGCGGCCGAAGGTGAGGCCGAGGCTTTTCGACAGCGTCGCCGCAAGCTCGTCGATGCGCCGGTCGTAGGCGGCCGAAAGACAGGCGGCGTCGCCGCCGCAGGGATCGCGCGTCTTCGACGCCCATGTCGCCTGCAGTTCGCGCTGATTGTCGCGGAACTCGCGATAGGCCATGCCGCTCCAGGCCGGCTCGGCGCCCTGCAGCGTCTGATAGAGCGTGGCCATCTTGACGTCGCGCGCGCCGAGCGCCGGCGTGTCGCAGACGCGCTTTTCGGCCGCGAGCTCGGCCTTGGCGCAGTCGAAGCTCGCGATCTGGCCGAGCGCGGCGGGAGCGCCGGCGGCGCAGAAGGCGGCGCAGAGCGCGGCGCGCCGATCCAGCCTGAAGCAAGCCCGGCTCGTTAAGAATTTTCTAAAGATTGTCGAAGGCATGGGGCGGACCCTTGGCGTTTTTAATTGGAACGATCGTCGCGCTCGGCTGCATGCTGGGCGGCTTCGCCGCCATGGGCGGCCATCTCGAAGTCATTTTTCAGCCCTGGGAGTTCGTCATCATCCTGGGCGTCTCGCTCGGCACCTTCATCATCGCCAATTCGCTTTCCGTCATCAAGGACACGGGCGCCGCGATCCGCGACGCGGTGCTCGCGAAGGGCCCGACCCAGCGCGACTATCTCGACGTGCTCGGCGTGCTCTACGCGCTGATGCGCGAGATGCGCGGCAAAGCCCGCAGCGACGTCGAGCAGCATGTCGACAACCCCTCCGAATCGGCGATCTTCAAAAGCTTCCCCAAGGTGCTGGCCGATTCCGACCTCACCGCCTTCATCTGCGACTATTGCCGCCTGATCATCATCGGCAACGCGCGCGCCCATGAAATCGAAGCGCTGATGGATGAAGAAATTCAGACCATCATGCATGATCGGATGAAGCCCTATCACGCGCTGACGTCGGTCGCCGACGGCCTCCCCGCCATCGGCATCGTCGCGGCGGTGCTCGGCGTCGTCAAGGCGATGGGCGCGCTTGACCAGTCGCCGGAAATTCTCGGCGGCCTCATCGGCGCGGCGCTGATCGGCACCTTCGCCGGCATCTTCATCTCTTATGGCGTCATCGCGCCGCTCGCCCACAAGGTGAAGACCATCCGCGCCGTGCGCGGCCGCCTCTACGTCATCGTCAAGCAGACGCTGCTCGCCTTCATGAACGGCGCCATGCCGCAGATCGCGCTGGAGCACGGGCGAAAGACGATCGCCTCGCATGACCGCCCCTCGATCGACATGGTCGAGAATGAAACCGTGTCCGGCGGCAGGGCCGCCCAGCCCCAGGCGGCGTGACCATGCAGGCGCAAAAACCCCTGTTCGATCGTCCGTCGGGCGCCGTGCTCAGCGGTTCGGAGCGGCTCCTCGACGCGCCGGGAATATCCATCGACCGCATGCCCATGCTGCATGTGGTGCTCGACCGCTTCGCGGCGCAATGCTCCGAGGCGCTGCGCCCGCTCTCGGCGCCGCCCGCGTTCTTCTCCGTCGACCAGATCGTCGCGCGGCGCGTCGGCGACGTGCTCGACGCCTTCGAGAACCGGACGGCGATCGGCGTGTTTCACGCCCAGGCGTGGGACTCGCGCATCCTCATCGGCGTCGATCACGACTTCATCTTCACGCTCGCCGAGGCGCTGTTTGGCGGCGACGGCGGCGAGCCGCCTTTCGCCGAGGCGCGCAAGCTGTCGAGCCTCGAACTGCGTCTCGCGCAAAAGACGCTCGACCTGTTCGGACGCAGCCTGCAGTCGGCCTTCGCCGCCGTGAGCGACACGAGCTTCAAGCTCGAACGGGTCGAGACGCGGCTCGATTTCGCCGTGGTGGCGCCGCGCAACTCCTTCTGCGTCAGCGCGAAGCTCAAGCTCCGCATCCTCGGCCGCAACGGCGAACTGTTCGTGCTGGTGCCCCAGGCCGCGCTGAATTCGGTGCGCCAGCAGCTCGGCCGCAGCCTCTCCGACGAGGCGGTCGTGCGCGATCCCGCCTGGACGCGCCAGATCGAGGAGGAGATCGGCCGCGCCGAGGTCGAGGTGAGGGGCGTGCTCGAAGAGCGGCATTTCACGCTTGGCGACATCGCCGACCTGAAGGTCGGCGGCATATTGCAGCTCAAGGCGACGGCCGGCGCGCGCATCCGGCTCGAATGCAATTCCGAGCCGCTGTTTTGGTGCGACCTTGGCCAGGGCGACGGATTCTACACGCTGCGGATCGACGAATCGATCACGCGCGAACGGCAGATGATGGACGACATGCTTCCGCGCTAGCTTTGGCGCGGGACGCCGCTCGGGCCGCCTGAACCGCGGCGCGCGGCGTCAAGACTGGCGAACGCCGGGGAAAGGTATGAGATGCCTCAGGACGACATGACGACCGACGACTTAGACGAAGACGCCGCCGCGGGCGCCGCGGGCCGGCCGGGCAATCCCAATCTTGAAACCATCCTGCGCATTCCGGTCGTCGTGCAGGTGGTGCTCGGCTCGGCGTCGATGCCGGTCTCGCATCTGCTCAAGCTCGGGCGCGGCGCCGTCATTCCGCTCGACCACAGGGTGGGCGAGCCCGTCGACGTCGTCGTCAACGGCCGCGTGATCGCGCGCGGCGAGATCGTGGTGGTCGAGGACGACAACTCCCGCTTCGGCGTGTCGCTGACGGAGATCGTCGGGCCGGCCGGGTCGGCCGACTGAGATGGCCGCCGCGATCGCGCAGGGGCAGGGGCGGACGCTGCGGGGGCCTGACCGCGTGGCGGCCCTCCTGCTCGCCATGGGGAAGCCGCTCGCGAGCCGCCTCCTGAAGCATTTCGAAGTCGACGAGCTGAAGCTGATCACGCGGTCCGTCGCCGATCTCGGCGTCGTGCCCGCGCCGACGCTCGAAATGCTGATCGAAGACTTCGCCGCGCAATTCGCGCGCGGCGTCGACGTGCTCGGGTCGCCGAACGAGGTCGAGCAGCTGCTCGACGGCGTGCTGCCGCCGGAACAGATCGCCGACGTCATGTCCGACGTGACCGGGGCGTCGAACGACGCCTTGTGGGAGCGCCTCTCCAACGTGCCCGAGGGCGTGCTGTCGTCCTATCTCGCGAAGGAGCATCCGCAAACGGTGGCGCTCATTCTCTCGAGGGTCGCGCCCGCCTGCGCGGCGAAGGTGATGGGGCTGTTTCCGCGCGATCTGCGAAACGAGATGATGCGCCGCATGCTCGGCGTCTCGCCCGTCTCCGAAGGCGCCCTGCGGATCGTGCAGGCTCAGCTTCAGGAGGATCTGCTCTCCAACGTCTCGCGCCAGTCGGGCGCCGAGCACAATATTCGGGTCGCCAACATCATCAACAAGATGGAGCGCGATCAGATGGAGGACGTCATGCAAAGCCTGGCGGCGTCACGTCCAAAGGCCGCGGAGACGCTGCGGGGGCTGATGTTCACCTTCGACGACATCGTCAAGCTGCAGGCCAAGGCGCGCAGCATCCTGTTCGACAAGATCCCGACCGAGCTCGTCGTGCTCGCGCTCAAGGGAACCGACGCCGCCTTCCGCGACGCCATCCTCTCGAGCCTCGCGACGCGCGCGCGCCGGATCGTCGACAGCGAGCTTGCGAGCGGCGGTCCGGCGCTCCAGCGCGACGTGCTCAAGGCGCGCCGCATGATCGCCGACACGGCGCTCGAGCTCTCGAACTCGGGCGAGATCGAACTTTCCTCGTCCGAGGACGAAGACGAACTTTACGAATAGGGCCGGGCCGGCATGGCCAGCGAAGATCGGGAAAGCCGCACCGAAGAGCCGACCGACAAGAAGATCGCCGACGCGCTCGAGCGGGGCGAGACCCCGCTGTCGCGCGAGGCGGCGCTGTTCGCCTCGGTCTCCGCCATGCTCATCGTCGGCGCCTTCATGCTGGAGAGCGTGGTCGCCTCCGCGACGCCGCTGCTGCGACGCCTGCTCGACGACGCAGGCGGCTTCGCGCTGACGGAGGGCGGGGACGCCGCGGCGCTGGCGCGCGTCGTCGCCTGGGAGTGCTTCAGGCTCCTGATCGGGCCGCTGTCGGTTTTCGCCGCGGCGGGCGTGCTGGCTTCGGCGCTGCAAAGCCCGCCCCGCATCGTCTTTGATAGAATTGCGCCGAAGCTCGAACGGATTTCCTTAAAGGAAGGGCGCCATCGTCTTTTCAGCGCACGCGGTTTTGCGGAGTTCCTGAAAGGCGTTTTCAAATTGACATCGCTGGGCGCCATCGCATTTTCTGTCCTGCAATGGGGACAGGACAAGCTTGTCGACGCCATGGGCGTTCCTCCTGAAGCGTTGCCCGAGCTCATTCTCTCCATCGCCATGAAGCTGCTCTCGGTCGTATGCGTCGCGACCGTCGTCCTCCTTGGAGCCGACCTCGTGTGGGCGAGGGTCAAATGGCGGCGCGAATTGCGCATGAGCAAACAGGAGATCAAGGACGAGCTGAAGGAAAGCGAGGGCGATCCGATCCGCAAGGCCAAGCTCAGGTCGCTGGCCCAGGCGCGCGTGCGAAACAACATGATCGCCGCGGTGCCGCGGGCGACTCTGGTCATCGCCAATCCGACCCATTACGCGATCGCCCTGCGCTACGTGAAGGAGGAAGGCGGGGCGCCGATGGTTCTTTCCAAGGGCCAGGATCTGATCGCGCTCAAGATTCGCGAACTCGCCGAGCGGAACGCCATTCCCGTGATCGAAGACAAGGCTCTGGCGCGATCCATGTACGACGCCGTAGAGGTCGACCAGCCGATCCCGCCGCAATTCTACAAGGCGGTGGCCGAGCTCATTCATTATCTTTATTCGAAGTCCGCCGCGCGGGCCGTCGCGAAATGAGAGAGGAAGCCATGCCGTCGACGCGCGCCGAAGCGGTCAAGCGGGCCGAGGCCGTCCTGTCCGAGGCGCTCGCGCCCCTTGTCGACGAACTGCGCCTGATTGACGTCGCCGACTTCATCGCCTTCATCAGATTCGAGAGATTCGCCAATGTGCGGGACCTTGTCGAATCTTCGAGCGAGCTGTTCTTCGAGCCCGGGGCGTTGCGCTATGCCTTCGACGCGAATTATGAGGCTGACTGGGCGAGCGAGCCGCGGGTGACGCTGGTCCTCGAATTCGAATCCGCCGGCGTCGACGTCATTTTCAAGCTTCGCATCGCGGCGACGGCTTACGACGTCGCCATAGAGCGTCACGCCGCGCCCGACGCCGATCCGGATCGCCTCGCCGCCCAGCTCGCCAAAGCCCTGCAGGACGCGCGGCTGCGCCGCTAGCGCGCGGCGTCCGCTCGTTTCGGCTGGCGGTCGCCGGGGGCGGCCCGACGCGACAGCCCGGCGCAAGGTCGGGCGGCTATTCATGGGCCATGCAAGACGATTTGAAAGTCAAGGCATGGGCCCCATCCATCTTTTTGATCTCGCGTCGCAACAGGCGCGGTGGCTGAGCGTGCGTCAATCCCTTGTCGCCACGAATGTGGCCAACGCGAATACGCCGGGATTTTCAGCGCGCGAGACGCTTCCCTTTCAGGATGTCTTCGACGACGCGTCAGTCCGCCTCGCCGCCACGAACGCCGGCCATCTCGGCGTGGATCCGATGTCCTTTGAACAGACGCAGACGGAGGACGGCGCCAGATGGGAGACGACCCATTCGGGCAACACCGTCAGCCTTGAAAATGAAATGATGAAAGCTGGCGAGATCAGCCGCGCCTTCTCCCTGAACGCGAGCGTGGTGAAGGCTTTCCATCAGATGCTCATGACCAGCGTCAAGGGGTAGGCCATGATTGATCCTCTTGAAGCGTCGCTGAAGGTCGCCGGCTCCGGTCTCGCCGCGCAATCCATGCGCATGCGCGTCGTTTCGGAAAATCTCGCGAACGCGCAATCAACCGGATCGAGCCCGGGGGCCGATCCTTACGCCCGCAAGACCATCACCTTCGCAAGCGAGCTCGACCGGGCGTCGGGCGTCGACCTGGTGAAGACGCAAGGGGTCGGCGTCGACAAGTCGCCGTTTCGCGTGGAGCAGGATCCCGGCAATCCGGCCGCCGACGCCGCCGGCTTCGTGAAGCTCCCGAACGTCAACCTGATCATGGAGATGGCTGACATGCGGGAGGCCAACCGCTCGTATGAAGCCAATCTCCAGGTCGTCCGGCAGACGCGCGAACTCGCGTCGATGACCATTGATCTCTTGAGGAGCTCGTCATGATTGGAGCCGTTTCCTTCGCCAGCCCGCTTCTGGGTCCCGCCGCGGCGGGCGCCGCGTCAGCGGCGTCGTCCGCCGCGGGCGCCGCCGGAGCGAGCTTCGGCGACGTGTTCGCCGCCCTCGTGGGCGACGCGACGAAGAACCTGAAGGCCGGCGAGGCGACCGCCATTCTGGGCGTTCAGGGCAAGGCGACGACCCAACAGGTCGTCGAATCCGTCATGAGCGCGCAACAGTCGCTTCAGACGGCGATCGCCGTCCGCGACAAGGCGGTCGCCGCATATCAGTCTCTTTCACAAATGGCGATCTGAGGCGGGGGAACGACATGAAAGCTCTTTCCATCGCGGCGACGGGAATGGCGGCGCAAGATCTCAACGTGTCGGTGATCGCCAATAATATCGCCAACATCAACACCACCGGCTTCAAGCGCGCGCGCGCCGAATTCACCGATCTTCTCTATCAGACCGAACGTCTCAAGGGCGTGTCGAGCCGGGGTCAGGCCAATACGGTTCCGGAAGGCGCGCAGCTTGGACTTGGCGTCCGCACCGCGTCGATTCGGAATCTTCATATTCAGGGCTCCCTGGCCAACACCGGCAACAGGCTGGATTGGGCGTTGAGCGGGCGCGGATGGTTCCAGGTCACGGACGCCAATGGCGACACCGTCTATACGCGAGCCGGCGCCTTCAACACCAACGCCTCCGGCCAGATCGTCACCGCTGACGGATATGTGGTGAGCCCGCCGATGATCGTCCCGTCCAATGCGGTCGACGTCACCGTCAGCCAGTCCGGCCTCGTCTCGGCGATCATCGCCGGCCAGACCGCGCCGCAACAGCTCGGTCAGCTGAGCCTCGCGAATTTCGCCAACGAAGCGGGCCTCACGCCGCTTGGCAACAATCTCTACAAGCAGACCGAAGCTTCAGGAGCCCCTGTCGTCGGCGTCCCGGGCGATCCCGGCTTCGCCACCATCAGCCAGTATTATCTGGAAAGCTCCAACGTCGATCCGGTGAAAGAGATCACTGACCTCATCGCCGCCCAGCGCGCATATGAGATGAATTCGAAGGTGATTCAGGCCGCGTCCGAAATGCAGGCGACGGTGTCAAAGAACATGGGGTGAGCCATGATGAAGAATCTCGCGAGCCGCGCCGGCCGATGCGGGCGCATGATGGCAGGAGCCGCCGTCGTGACGATTGGCGTGGGCGCGGCGGCGGCTCAGGACGCGAAAACATACCGGCTGCCCACGCCGTCGATCACCATCTACCCGGGCGACGTGATCAAGGCGGAATGGCTGACCGAACGGGACGTCGACGCCATGGGCAAGCCGGTTGGGCGCGTCGTGACGGCGCCGGAGGCGATCGTCGGAAAGATTGCGCGGCGCACCCTGCTTCCGGGCCGCGCCATTCCGTTGAACGCGGTCGGCGATCCGAAGCTGATCGTCAATGGCGCGAAAGTGCCCGTCCTGTTTGAGCAGGGCGCGCTGTCGATTGCGACTTATGGCGCCGCTTTGCAGGATGGCGCGGTCGGCGACGTCATTTCGCTTCGCAACCTTGAAACGGGCGCTGTCGTCACCGGCGTCGTTCAGGCGGACGGCTCAGTTCGGATGCATGGCGGATGAAGCGGCTCGCCGTCATCGGCCTTGTCTTCGCCGCGCTCCTGAGCGTTCCGGCTCACGCCGCGGTGCGCATCAAGGACATCGTGTCGCTTCAGGATGTTCGCGACAATCAGCTGGTCGGCTACGGCCTCGTCGTCGGCCTTCAGGGAACCGGCGACACGTTGCGCAACTCCACCTTCACGGAGCAGGCGCTTCAGTCCATGCTGGATCGAATGGGCGTCAACGTCCGGTCCATGGCGCTGCGGACGCGCAACGTCGCCGCGGTTCTCGTCACCGCAAATCTTCCGCCGTTCATCCAGCCTGGCGCGCGCATGGACGTCACCGTATCGTCTCTTGGCGACGCGACGTCGCTTTATGGCGGCACGCTGATTTTGACGTCGCTGACCGGCGTCGACGGGCAAACCTACGCGATTGCGCAAGGCCAGGTGTCGGTCGCGGGCTTCGCGGTCCAGGGGCAGGCCGAAACCATAACACAGAACGTCGCGACGGCCGGGCATATAGCGAATGGCGCGCTCGTGGAGCGCGACGTTCCTCTGACGCTGCGCGACGTCGGCGCCCTCACGCTCAATCTCAAGAATCCGGACTTCAACACGGCGGTGCGAATGGCGGAGGTCATCAACAGATACGCCATTCGCCGCTATGGACGCCGCGTCGCGCAGGAGCGCGACTTGACCGCGGTGTCTCTGGCGAAGCCGCCGAATGTCGGAGCCACCCGCTTCATGGCGGACATCGGAGAGCTGACGATCGAACCCGACGCGCCTGCGCGCGTGGTGATCGACGCGCGCAGCGGCACGATCGTCATAGGGCAGGACGTCCAGATTTCAACGGTCGCGGTCACCCATGGCAATCTCAACGTCCGCATCGCCGAAACGCCGCAAGTGTCGCAACCCGCGCCCTTCTCCAACGGACGGACGGTCGTCGTGCCGCGCACGGACATCGACACATTCGAACAAGGAGGCCATATCGGCGTCGTGCATGGCGCAAGCCTGCGCGAGCTGATCGGAGGCCTTAACCGCATCGGCCTGAAGCCGATGGGAATTATCGCCATCCTGCAGGCGATCAAGGCGGCCGGCGCGCTGCAGGCCGATCTGGTGATCCAATAACGCGGCGCAAGGTCGGCGCAAGGCGATCGGTCCATTTTTATCAGGACTGAAAGCCGTCAAACGCCCGAGACGCGAAAGGACGCCCGCGCATGAACGAGACGAACGTCGCGCGTCGCTGTGGAGATCTTGCGGCCCGACATATGCGGGCGGCGCGCGTCTGGGTCGGCGTCATGTGCGTCGCCGCATCCTGCGCCGCCGCCGCCGAGCAGAAGGCCGAGCGCGCTCATCCGATCGAGAAGACCTCGTCAAACGCAGATCTGCAAACGTTCTGCGGCGCCAACAAGGCCGCGATCGGCGACGCGCGGATCGTCTGGCAGACGCGCAGGCTCAAGGAGATCGAGGAGCGTGTGCGCAGAGGCGTGGCCGATCTCGAGCGGAAGAAGGCCGAATATGAGGAATGGCTGCGTCGACGTGACGACATGCTGAAGCAGGCGACGGATGGCGTCGTGTCGATCTACGCCAAGATGCGGCCTGACGCGGCGGCGCTTCAGCTCGCCTTGATGGAAGACCAGGCGGCCGCCGCCATTCTCGCGAAAATGCCGCCGCGCGCCTCAAGCGCGATCATGAACGAAATGGAAGTCGGCCGCGCGGCGCGATTGACCCGCGTTCTGTCCGGGCCTGAGCCGCAAGTCGAAAAGAAGTCTTGATATGAGATACGTCATTTCGATTCTTTGTTCGATTGCGCTCGGCGGCTGCGCCGGAGACATTCGCGAGATCGGGCGCGAGCCGATGATGAGCCCGGTCGGGTCTGGGCTTTTGACGGAGGTGCAGCCTACGGCGAGCGCCGTGTTTCTCCCGTCGGCGCAAAGAGCGTCGCATTCGATCTGGAACGGCGGTCGCGCGGACATCTTCAGCGATCCGCGCGCCTCCAAGATCGGCGACGTCGTGACGGTGAACATCGGGATCAACGACCGCGCCAGCTTCGGCAACGCCTCCGGCCGGTCGCTCGATTCAAAGGTCAAAGGCGACGTTGACTGGCAGTTTGCCGTGAATGGATCCAAATGGGAATGGAAGCCCGAATATGAGGCGAATTCCCTGAGCTCGACCAACGGCAAGGGCACGACAGACAGGTCTGAGAAAATATTCCTGTCCGTGGCCGCGGTGGTGACCGACGTGCTGCCGAACGGCAATCTCGTCGTCAGCGGTTCGCAGGAAGTGCGCGTCAATTTTGAAATCAGGCTTTTGAACGTCGCCGGCATCGTGCGGCCGCGCGACATCTCCAAGGAAAATACGATCTCATATGACAAGGTGGCGGAGGCGCGCATTTCCTACGGGGGCAGGGGCCGTATCATGGAAGTCCAGCAGCCGGCGTGGGGACAGCAGCTCTTCGATCGCTTCAAGCCGCTCTAGGAGAACGCCGGAGGCGATTTTGGAATATTTCAACCGGCGTCTCACAGGAAGATGAAACCTCGGTCGATTGTCGGCGGATAGGCGGCGCAATGAGCATGTCGAATGAAGTGAACGATCAGGAGGCTGCGGCGACGAAGCCGCTTCGGCCGATTCATTTCATAGGCGTCGTCGTGGTGATGACTCTTGCTGGATCCGCCTCCGGCGTCATGTTCGGACGCTGGTTGTCCCATTCTCTGCAAACGCCGGGCGTCGCGCGGACGTCCGAAGTTGCGCATCCGGCCGCTCCGCCGCAATCCGCCACATTGTATGATCTTCCTCCGATCATCGGAAATCTCGCCAATCCGCCGAATGTCTGGGTCCGGATTCAGGCGTCGATCGTCCTGGCGGAGCAGAAGCCTGGCAAGCTGGACGTGCTTGCCGCGCGGATCGCGGAAGACGTGCTTGCCTTCGTGCGCACGCTGTCGCTGACCGATCTGTCCGGCGCGAGCGGCCTGCAACATTTTCGCGACGATCTGAACGAGCGGGCCCAGGCGCGCTCCGACGGGCGCGTGCGCGAACTCATTCTTCAGACATTGGTGGTGCAGTGACTGGCGCTTTGCTGATGAAACGAAAAGCCGTCTGGCGCCTCGCGGCCGCTCTGGCGGTCGGGGCTCCTGGCTTCGCGATGGCGCAGACCATCGACCTCGGCGGCCTCGCGCCGCTCGGGGACGCCGCCGCCGCAGGCCGCATCATTCAGCTTGTCGCCATCCTGACGGTGTTGTCAGTGGCCCCCGGGCTGCTCGTCATGACGACGAGCTTCACGCGCTTCGTCGTCGCGCTTTCCTTTTTGCGCGCCGGGCTTGGATTGCAAAGCACGCCCGCCAATCTTGTTCTGATCAGCCTGTCGCTGTTCATGACCTTCTACGTCATGGGCCCCACGTTCGAGAAAGCATGGGACGGCGGGATAAGGCCGATGATGGAAAACAGGATGTCGGAGGAGGAGGCCTTTCCCAAGATCGTGGCGCCGTTCCGGGAGTTCATGCTCTCGCATGTCCGCGAGAAGGATCTCAAGCTCTTCGACGATCTCTCCCATGAAACCTCGCGCGCCCGCGATCAATCGCCGGAGGATCTGCGCACGCTCGTTCCCGCTTTCATGATTTCCGAGCTGCGGCGCGGGTTCGAGATCGGATTCCTGATCGCCCTGCCGTTTCTTGTCATCGACATGATCGTGTCCACGCTGACCATGTCGATGGGCATGATGATGTTGCCGCCGTCGGTGATCGCGCTTCCGATCAAGGTTCTCTTCTTCATCCTGATCGACGGCTGGAGCCTTCTCGTCGGCAGCCTTATCCGCTCTTACGCCTGACGCCAGCGGCGCGACGTCGGACTGCGGGGTTTGAGAAGCCTGGGGCGTCCGGCCGAGACGCCGGGCGAGCAAGTCTGGGCTGACGCTCCTGCGTCGGCCGGACGGCTTCGCGCCGCCGCGCGGCGAGCAGCGACCGGCGTGCGTCGGGCGTTCGGTTCCGGGTCTTGCGCATAATCGAGCGCGGCCGTCGCGCGCATGGTCTCTTGTGACGCGCGCCGCCGGCCGGCTTTTGGAGAAAGGCCGCGCAGGCGTGGTCTCCGTGACCTGCGGCGAAAATTTCGCGCCGCTTGATCGGGGCGGACGCCTCGGCGCGGTCGGGCCTCAGGATTTGAGCGAAGGTCGAAGCCCGGTCATCGCGCGCCGACGCCCGCTCATCCCGCCCGGCCGGGCGACCATCTCGCCTTGCCGCGCCATCTCGCCCTGACGCGGAAAATGGTTCGCCCGGGCGTTTCAAAAGGCCTCGGCGCCGGCGGCGTCCGGGTCGCTCAGCGCATGCAGCCTGTGGGCCGCCGCCTGGGCGAAGCGCGTCACGACGGCGCGGCGCGTCGCCGGCGCGACCTTGTGGCGCGGCGCCTCGCGCAGGATTGCGGCTCCATAGGCGTCGGCGACGATCAGGCCCGCGTCCTGCGGCATGATGTCGAGCGGCATGCTCGCCGGCACTGCGAAATAGAGCTGGTCGCAATGGGCGCGATAGTCGCGCCATTTATGGTCCGCGCGGTAATCCGCGACGCTGGATTTGACTTCGACGATCAGAAGCTCGGCGCCGGCCGACAGCGCGACGATGTCGGCGCGCCGGCCGGACAACAGCGGCAGCTCGGTGACCGAGGCGAAATCGAGCCGTCGCAGCAGCCGCCGGGTTCCGCGCGCGACAAGCAGGGCGGCGGCGGACTGGCGCCCGTCGCGCGGGGGCGGCGCTGGCTCGCTGGGCGTGGCGGAGACGAAACGCGCGCGCATGGAGAAGGGCGGCTCGGGTTGGACGACGACTCGCCGCAATCTGCGGGAAAGCGCGCCGCCGTTCAAGCGCGTCGCGCCGGGCGCAAGCCGGGCTCAGGCCCCGATCAGCGCGAGACCGAGGCGTCGGTGATCTTCACGCCGTCGCCATGCGCGACGGTCTCGCCGGGCGGTTGCGGCCTTGAGAAGCGCTCATAGTCGAACAAGCCGACCGCGGCGCCATAGACCATCTTGTAGCCGGCGTAGGGCGCGGCGGACAGGGAATCGGGTATGACCCGGGCCGCCTGGCGCAGGCCCGTGAGCGCCTGGCCGAGGAAGGAGGCCGGCGCGGATTCAGCCGCCGGCGTGTCGCTCGTGAGTTCGGCGAAATTGGAGCGGTCGAGACGGGCCGAGACGATTTCGGGCGCGGCGGGCGAGCCGAGGCGTCCGACCTGCCGGTTCTTGCCTCCGACGGCGGCGTAGCCGAGCGCGCTTGTCGGCAGCGCCTGCTGGTCTTTGGGCCCCTGCGTGATGACGACGGGCAGGCTCGCGGCCCGGGCGAGCACGGCGGCGGTCGATTTCGGCTCGGGCCGGGCCGTCGGCTCCGGGGGAGCTGGCGGAACGGCGGAAAGGGGGGCGTCCGCGTCGGTCGAAGACAGCGCGGCGAGATGCGCACGCGCCGCGGGCCGTGCGGGCGGCATTGGCGCGTCGACGAAGGCGAGGGCCGCAGGCTCCGCTGCGGCCGCCGCCGCAGGGCGGCCGGGCGGGATCGGGGCTGCGGCGAACAGGGAGCGGGTCGCGGCGTCGAGCCCCTCTCTTGCGGCCTCGGGCTTGTCCTTGGGGGTTGCGTCGGCGGCGGCGACACGCGTCGCGAGCGGCTCGATCCGCTCGCGCCGCGCCGGGATGGGCGCCGAGGCGAAACGGGCGTCGGGCCTGAAGGCGACGCTTGCGGCCGCGACCGGCGGCGCGCTTTCCGGCGCGGGCGCGGGCCTTTGCGCCACGGCCGGCGCGGGCGCGGGGGCCGCGGGTTGGGCGGGCTGCGGCGCGGGAATGGCTGCGGGCGGCTGGAGCCCGGCAAACAGCGTGCGGTTCTGGCCGCGTGTTTCTTCGCCGCGGGCGTTGGCGGTCTCGATCGCGGCGACGGCCGGAGCCTCGCGGGCGCGTCTCGCGGCGGCGCGGCGTTCGGCGGCGCTCATGCGGACAGGCTTTTCGAGCGCCGCCACCTGCGTCGCGCCAGAGCGCGGCGTCTGGGGGGCGCTCTGGGCCTGGGACGCGACGCGCGCCGCCTCCGCCTGCTCCTGGCGGTCGCGGGCGCCGCCGAACAGCCAGGCGAAGATGCCGCCGGCGGGCGTCTCGACCGGCGTGGTGTCGACGCCGCCGCCGCGCGCGGCGATCTCGGCGCGGGCTTCCTCGTAGCGGGGCAGCGTGCGCCCGTTCGAGGCGAGATGCGCGCATTTGCCGTCGGGAAAGAGGCGCGCGAGCTGGTCATAGTTCATGCGCGGCCAGCTGCGCACATTGCCGACGTCGAGATGGACGAAATTCTCGCGCGAATAATAGCCGACGCCGCCGCGCTGCAGCTTCATGCCGATCTCGCGGATCTGCTCCATCGACATGCCGGGCATGGTCGTGTCCATCGCCTTGCCGAGCATGTGCTGCGAATATTCGGCCACCGCCTTGGAGCGACGGCGCAGCATGGCGTTGGTCTCGGGCGAACGATAGGCCGAATAGACGACGATCGGCTGCGTCGCGCCGGCCGAACGATAGACCTCCCACACCACGTCGAACAGGCGCGGGTCCATGCGGGTCTGGTCGTTGTTGCGCCAGTCGCGCAGGAAATAATTCAGCTTGGCGAGGACCGCCGGGTCATAGGAGCCGTTGACGCGAAACGTCGCCGCGATCGTCTCGCCGGTATGCGAATGCTGCAGATAGAGCGTGCGCGTGTCGCCGTTCGCGACCGCCGTCTGCGTCGAGCCTGTCGCCGCCATCGTGGCGAGGGCTGCGGCGGCCGTCGCGGCGGCGAGGCGGCGCGCGCCTTTCAGGGCGCTTGAACGGCGGGCTCTGCGCACGAACACTCTTCCGGTTTGTCCGGGCGGCTCGGGTCCTGCGGAGCCGGCGCGCCTCGGAAGGATGAAGATCTTGATTAGACTTGAACCATTAACGGCCCGTAACGGCCCGTCGCATTTCGTGAGGGGGCTCGCCGTTCGTGGGGCGTCTTAGCGTGCAGGATCAGGCTTGCGTGGCGGATGCGGCGTCGCCGCTTCACGCAAAGGTCAAGAGAGGCCGGGAATGTGGCGAGGGTGCGGCGTGGGCCGGGGGGCGCCCAATTAACCATGATCTCGGCCGCGCCCCGGCCGGCGCCGGCCCCAGATCGCCGCGGTTTTGGGCGACCAAGACCTCAGGCGACCAAGACCTCAGGCGACCAAGACCTCAGGCGGCGAGATCGGCGACCACCGCGTCGAGCAGGGGAAAGCCTTCGGCGCTGACCCGCAGCCGGCCGTCGCGGGTCCGTTCGACCATGCCCTCGGCGACGAGGGAGTCGACCCGGCGCGGGTCGAGCGCGCGGCCCGAAGCCGCCTCGAACCGCGCCGGATCGACGCCTTCGGCGAGGCGCAGGCCCATCAACAGGAATTCGTCGCCCTGCTCCTCGCGCGTCAGCGGCGCGTCCTCGACGAGGCCATGGCCTTCGCGCTCGACCTGTTCGAGCCACGCTTCCGGGGTTCGCGCGCAGGCCTGCGCGCGCCGCCCGGCGCCGAGCGAGAGGCGCCCATGCGCGCCGGGGCCGACGCCGGCATAGTCGCCGGCGCGCCAGTAGACGAGATTGTGCCGGCTCTCGGCGCCGGGCCGCGCATGGTTTGAAACCTCATAGGCCGGCATGCCGGCCGCGCTCATGAGCTCCTGCGTCGCGTCCCAGAAATCGCGCGAAAGCTCGATCGAGGGCAGGTCGAGCCGCCCGGCGTCGCGCAGCTTCTCGAACATGGTGCCGGGCTCGATCGTGAGCTGGTAGAGCGAAAGATGCCCGCCGGCGAGGCCGAGCGCGCGCGAAAGCTCGCCGCGCCAAGCGGACAGGCTCTGGCCGGATCGGGCGTAGATGAGGTCGAAGGAGAAGCGCGTGAAAATGGCGCGCGCGGTGTCGAGCGCCGCGAGCGCCTCCGCCACGCTGTGGCGGCGCCCGAGCGCCTGCAGATCGGCGTCGTCGAGCGCCTGCACCCCGATCGAGACGCGGTTGACGCCGGCCGCCCGGTAGTCGCGGAACCGCCCGGCCTCGACGCTCGTGGGGTTGGCTTCGAGCGTGACCTCGGCGCCGTCGGCGAGCCGCCAGCGCCGCGCCACGGCGTCAAGGATCGCGCCGACGGTTTCGGGCCGCATCAGGGACGGCGTGCCGCCGCCGAAGAACACCGAATCGACCGTCCGTCCGGGCGCGAGCGCCGCGCGATGGGCGATCTCGGCCTCGAAGGCGCGGACGAAGCGGGCCTCGTCGACCTTCTCATGGCGCACATGGCTGTTGAAGTCGCAATAAGGGCATTTCGACAGGCAGAACGGCCAGTGCACATAGACGCCGAAGCCGGGACCGGCGGTTTGCGGATCAGTCGCCAGAAGGTCAGTCGCCATAAGAGCCCTGGGTTGCGGACGCGCGTCGGTTCAGGTCGAAGGCCGGCGCAGGCCGGCCGCCGCCTTTTAACACGCCGTTCACCCAAAATTCCTTTTTCCGGCGCTCAAATTGCGCCTTTGCGCCGCCCGCCGCTCATTTGGTCGTGTAGCCGCCGTTGACCAGAATGGTCTGGCCCGTCATCCACCAGCCTTCGCCGACGAGAAAGCGCACGAAAGGCGCGATGTCCTCGATGTCGGTGAGGCCGGTTTTCGAGAATTTCGACAGCGCCGCCGCGCTTCTGTGATAGGCGACCGCCTCGGCCCCCTCGGCCGGATAGAAGAAGGGCGTGTCCATCGGCCCCGGGCCGATCGCCGTCACCGAGACGCCGCGCTCGCCGAACTCCTTCGCCGCCGCGCGGGTGAAATGCTCGACCGGCGCCTTCGTGCCGGCGTAGGACGAATAGAACGGCGTGAAGGCCCCGAGCAGCGAGGTGACGACGTTGCAGATCTTGCCGTTGTCGTTGACCCGCCGGCCGGCCTCCTTGATGAAGAAAAAGGCGGTTTTGGCGTTCACCGCGCTCATCTCGTCATACTCCGCCTCGGAGATGTCGAGGATCGGCTTTTTGAGCACCTTGCCGACCGTGTTGACGGCGATGTCGGGCCGGCCGAGCGCCGCGGCCGCGTCCTCGAACAGTTTTTCCATGGCGGCGGCCGAGGTGAGATCGGCCTGAAGGGCGACGGCCTCGGCGCCAAGCGCCCGGATCGCGGCGACGGTCGCCTCGGCGTCGGCCTTCGAGGCGGGGCTGTTGTAGTGGACCGCGACGGCTCTCGCGCCATGGGCCGCGAGATCGCGCGCGATCAGGCCGCCGAGATTTTTCGCGCCGCCGGCGACGATGACGGTTTTTCCATTGACGCTGTGATCGGTCATGCCGCTGCTTCCCTGTGGCGCCGCCGGTTTGCGGCGCCTCTCGCCGCGCAGATTACCGTCCTGGATTTCGAGATAAAGCCGCCGGCCTTGGTTTCACTGGTCAGTCTGGGCGTATAATGCTCCGCGCCATGGACCGCATCGACCAGTTCCGCATCTTCATCCGCGTGGTCGACTGCGCCAGTTTCACGCGCGCGGCGGCGGCGCTGGGGCTGCCGCGCTCGACCGTCTCCGCCGCCATTCTCGATCTTGAGACCCGGCTTGGCGCGCGGCTTTTGCACCGCACCACGCGAAAAGTCGCGCCGACGCTCGACGGCGCCGCCTTTCATGAGCGCTGCCTTCGCCTCGTCGCCGACGTCGAGGAGACCGAGAGCCTGTTCCGCCGCGCCGCCGCGAGGCCCTCGGGCCGGCTCAGGGTCGACGCGCCGGGGCGGATCGGCCGGCTGGTCATCGCGCCGGCGCTGCCCTCGTTCCTCGACGCCTATCCGGAGATCGATCTCGAGCTTGGCGTCACCGACCGGGCGGTCGACCTGATCGAGGACGGCGTCGACTGCGCCCTGAGGGTCGGCGCGCTCGATTCCTCGGGGCTGATCGCGCGCCGGATCGGCGAGCTGCCGCTGATCAACGTCGCCAGCCCGTCCTATTTCAAACGCTACGGCGCGCCGCGAACCCCCGCCGATCTCGCCGGCCACGTGGCGGTGCGCTACGCGTCGCCGTCGACCGGCCGCGTCGAGGATTGGGAGTGGGTCGAAAGCGGCGTGTTACGCACGACGCCGATGCGCGGCCGCGTTGGGGTCAACAGCGCGGAGGCCTATATCGCCTGCTGCCTCGCCGGCCTCGGCCTGATCCAGATTCCCGCCTATGACGTCAGGGGCCATGTCGAGGCCGGCGCGCTCAGGGAGACGATGCCGGAGTTTCGCGCGGCGCCGGCGCCCCTGACGCTGCTCTATCCGCACCGCCGGCATCTGTCGCGCCGGCTGCAGGTCTTCGCCGACTGGCTCGAAGACCTGCTGCGCCGGGAGATTCTCTGAATCCGGATGGAGCGCGGCGGCGGCGCGTCAGCGCGCCGCCGGACGCTGCGGAATGGCGATGCGGCGGCTGCGGCGCTCGACCACCACGGTGCGCGGGGCGCGGCCGGCGGTCGTCACGATCTGTTCGGCCTTGCGCGGCTGGGCGTTCTTCAGGAGTTCGGCGCGGACCTCGGCCGCCGGCAGATCCATCAGGGCGGCGGCGATCTCGACCTGCTCCATGAGCTGGTCGGTGAGGCCCTGCGCGGCGAGGATCGCCTCCTTCAGGGTCGGCGGATCGTGGCGCACGCGGCGCGTGCCATATTTGGTGTTCCAGACGGCGGACATCGCGGGTTCCTTCGGCGGCTGTCCCGCCCGGTTCGCCGCGGTCTCCGCGGCGCGCCTCGATATTGCGTTGCAATATGGTATGCCGCGACGCGGTCGAAATCAAGCGCGCCGCGCCGCCGCGTCCAGATTTCGTGGATTTTTGAAGCCCTCTTGCGCCCATTCCGCCCAGCGCCTCAGCGCGCGAGGCGGGCCCGGGCGAAGGCCTGGAAGGCGCGCGCGCGATGCGACAGCGCCGGCGCGCCGTCGGGCGGGATCGCCTGCTTTTCCTCAAGCGTCATCTCGCCGAAGGTTTTCGTCGCGCCGTCGGCCAGAAAATTCGGGTCGTAGCCGAACACGAGCGAGCCGCGCGCCGGAAAAACCAGCTCGCCGTCGACGCGGCCCTCGAAACTCTCCATCGTTCCGTCGGGCTGGCAGAGCGTCAGCACGCAGATGAAATGGGCGCGGAAGGGGGGCTTCGCGCCGGCCTGCTTCAGCGCCGCCTCGACCCGCGCGCGGGCGACCCCGAAATCGCGCGTCTCGCCGGCCCAGCGCGCCGAATAGACGCCGGGGTCGCCGCCGAGCGCGTCGACGCAGAGGCCCGAATCGTCGGCGAGCGCCGGCGCGCCCGCGCCCGTCGCCGCGGCCAGCGCCTTGAGCCGCGAGTTTTCGAGAAAGGTCGTCCCGGTCTCCTCGGGCTCGGGCAGGCCGAGTTCGCCGGCGGAGACCGCGTCGACGCCGTAATGATTCAGAAGCTCGCGCATTTCGGCGAGCTTGCCGGCGTTGTGGGTGGCGACGACGAGCCGTCCCCTGAGCGCCGCGCCGCTCACGCGATGGCCGCCTTCTGCAGGGCGACGAGCCTTTCGCAGCCCGAACGCGCGAGCCCCATCATGGCGAGGAGCTGCTCTTCGCTGAACACGGCGCCTTCGGCCGTGGCCTGCACCTCGACGAGGCCGCCCGCGCCCGTCATCACGAAATTGGCGTCGGTCTCGGCCGTGGAGTCCTCGGCATAGTCGAGGTCGAGCACGGGCTCCCCGTTCGAGACGCCGCAGGAGACGGCGGCGACATGGTCGCGCAGCGGCATGTCCTTGATGATGGAGCGCGAGCGCATCCATTTCAGGCAGTCGTGCAGGGCGACCCAGGCGCCGGTGATCGAGGCGGTGCGCGTGCCGCCGTCGGCCTGCAGCACGTCGCAGTCGATCATGATCTGGCGCTCGCCGAGCGCCTGCAGATTGGCGACGGCGCGCAGCGAGCGGCCGATCAGGCGCTGGATCTCCTGCGTGCGGCCGGACGGCTTGCCCGAGGTCGATTCGCGCTTGGTGCGGGTGTGGGTGGCGCGCGGCAGCATGGCGTATTCGGCGGTGATCCAGCCCCGCCCCTGGCCGCGCAGCCACGGCGGCGGCTTGTCCTCGAGCGAGGCCGCGCACAGCACATGGGTCTCGCCGAATTTGACGAGACAGGAGCCTTCGGCGTAGCGCGCGACGTTGCGTTCGAGGGTGACGGGCCGCAATGCGTCGGCGGCGCGCTTCGAGGGGCGCATCAAGGCTCCTTGCAACAGGACAGGACGTGGAAACAGGACGGGACGAGAAAGGTCGCCGGTTCCTAGCGGCCCCGGCGCGCGGGCGCAACCGCGCCGCCCCTGTTCAAACCGCGCCGGGCCCCTTAAATGGGCGGCGGGACGAAACGCCATAAAGGACAAGCCATGCGATTTTTCGCCGTCGCGGCCCTCGCCCTCCTGTGCGCCGCGGGCGCGCAGGCGGCCGAAAAGCCGACGCGCTTCTGGAACCTGACCGCCAAGACCGTGTCCGACCTGCGCCTTTCGCCGGCCGGCGCCGGCGCCTTCGGCGAGAACCAGTGCCTGAACGACAAGGACAGGGAGGTCGACCACGACGAACGGCTCGTGGTGAAGGGCGTCGACAGCGGCGTCTATGACCTCAAAATCGGCTACCAGGACGGGCGCGTCTGCCTCGCCAGAAACGTGACGGTCGAGAAGGGGCAGGTGTTTTCGGTCGAGGACAAGGATCTCGACTGCAAGAAATAGAGCCGGCCGCCGGCTCCGCCCGGTCAGTCCCGCTCGTCCGGGCGCGCGCAGAGCGCGTCGAGCAGGCCGCGCATCTGCGGCGGCGTGTCCTCGGCCGCCGAAACGGCGTAGACGGGCACGCCAAGCTCGCGCTCGACCGCGAGCGCCTGGCTCGCCTGCGCGTCGGCGAGGTCGAACAGGCGCCGCCTGACGAGGCCGTCGCCGAATTCAAGGTCGATCTGCACTTCGCCGCCCGTGACGATGATGTCGCCGGCGCGCGAGAGATCGAGCAGAAAGGGGTCGTAGACGCAGACCGCGAGCACCTGGTTCTGCGACCCGATCTCCCGCAGCAGCTCGCGCGTCGAGGCGCAATGGCCTTCGAAGTCGCTGACGACCACGATGTTGCAGCCGCCGGCGCGGGCGAGCAGCTTCGAGCGCAGCGCCGCTTCGAGCTGCTTTGGCGCGCGCGGCTGCGGCGAGCCCGCGCGCAGCTCCCCGTTCTTCGTCGCGATCGTCCTGACGAGCTGCATGGCCGCCCCGCCGCCGAGCCGCGGCTCGACCGGCTCGACGGTCGAATCATTGAACACCACGCCGCCGACGGCCGCGCCGAAGTCGAGCCCGCGCCAGACGCAGAGCGCCGCGGCCTCGGCGGCGGCGACCGATTTCAGCGAGCGCCGCGAGCCGAAGAACATCGACAGGCGCTGGTCGACGACGATCAGGACCGGCGCCGGCAGGCCGTCGCTCGAAGGCGCGCGCGGCCGCCGGGGCGCGGGAAGCGTCGAGAGGCTGCGGGCCTCGAGGCCGAGGTTCGCCGGCGCCCCGTTGGAGCGCCGGTCCGCGCGCGCGGGCAGCAGGCTCTGGGTGCGTCCCCGGCCCGCGAAACGCATGTCGCGGGCGGCCGCATGCAGCGCGACGAGGTCGGAAATTGTGGCGTAATGGCTGAATCTGGAGGAGGAGGAGGCTTCTCGGATCCGCCTCGGGCCGAAAGACCGGCCGAGATCGGCATAGGGGACGCCCATCGCACCTCCTTGTGACGCGGTCTCAAGCTGCCGTCCGGGGGGCGCGGGCTGCGCAGGAGCGGCAGGGCCGGGGCGGAGCGGGCCCCAGCGGACAAGCCAAGAAGTAGCGCGGCCGCTTTTTCTGCGCAAGAGCTGGGCGCCTGACTAGCCGGCGTCATGAAAGCAGGGTTTCATGAAAGCCGGGTTCAATGACGACGCCGCGCGGCCTTTGCCGGATCCGGCGCGGGCGCAGCGCAGATTGGCCGGTCAGATGGATGTTTTCGCTCCGCCCTTGCCGCGTTCAGACCTGCGTTCCCGCGCCGTCCTCGGGCGGCGGGCGCGCGCCGCCGTCGCCGGCGCCGCGCTCGCCTGGGCGGCCGCCGCGCCGCCGGCGACGGCCGGGTCCGACGCCTTGTGGAGCATCGTGAACGGGCTCTGCGTCCCCGACCAGCGGATGCTGAACAGCCCCGCGCCCTGCGCCGCGGTCGATCTCGACGGCGGCGAGGCGAACGGCTTCGCCGTGCTCAAGGATCTGCGCGGGCGCACCCAGTTTCTGCTGATCCCGACGCTGCGGATCGCCGGCATGGAGGATCCGCGTCTTGGCGCCCCCGGCCTGCCGAACTACTGGCGCGCCGCCTGGTCCGCGCGCCATTTCGTCGAGGCCGCGGCGCCGGAGGCGGCCTTCGCGCGCGAGGACATGGCGATGACGATCAACGGGGCCGGCGCGCGCACCCAGAACCAGCTGCATATCCATCTCGACTGTCCGCGCGTCGACGTGGCGCGCGAGCTCAGGAAGCGCGCCGACGAGATCGGCGCGGCGTTCGCCGATTTTTCGATGTTCGGCAAGACCTATCGCGCCCGCCGCATCCTGGGGGAGGCGCCGGCGCCTGACCCCTTCCTGCTCGTTGCGGCCGACGCGCCGTCGGCGCCGCTCGCGGACAATTCGATCGCGGTGTTCGGCGCGCGCTTTTCCGGCGCGCCGGGCTTCGTGCTCCTCGCGCGCAAGGCGCCGCATGGCCGCGTGCATCTCGAAGATCTGCAGGACCATGGCTGCGGCGTGCTTGAGGCGCGCCCGGCGCGGGAGGCGGGCGCGCCGAACTAGGACGCCTCCGGCGGCGGGCGCCGCGTCAGGCGACGGCGGCGGCGCGCCCGAACGGCCCGGCGGGCGTCAGCGCGACAGCTGGTCGACGTCGCGCACCGCGCCGCGCGCGGCGCTGGTGGTCATGGCGGCGTAAGCCCTGAGCGCGGCCGAAACCTTGCGCTGGCGGGCTTCGGGCTTCCAGCCGTCGCGGCCCTTCTCCTCCATGGCGGCGCGGCGGCGGGCGAGCTCGGCGTCGTCGACGGCGAGATGAAGTTTTCGCGCGGGGATGTCGATCTCGATGCGGTCGCCGTCCTCGACAAGGCCGATCGTCCCGCCCTCGGCCGCTTCGGGCGAGGCGTGGCCGATCGACAGGCCCGACGTGCCGCCCGAAAAACGCCCGTCGGTGACGAGGGCGCAGGCCTTGCCGAGGCCCTTCGACTTCAGATAGCTCGTCGGATAGAGCATCTCCTGCATGCCGGGCCCGCCGCGCGGCCCCTCATAGCGGATGACCAGCACGTCGCCGGCCCTGACCCGGTCCTTGAGGATCGCTTCGACCGCCGCGTCCTGGCTCTCGAACACGCGGGCGGGGCCCGAAAAGACGAGGATCGAGGCGTCGACGCCCGCCGTCTTCACGATGGCGCCGTCCTCGGCGAGATTGCCGTAGAGAACCGCGAGGCCGCCGTCCTGCGAGAAGGCGTGGGAGACGTCGCGGATGACGCCCTTTTCGCGGTCGAGGTCGGTCTCCTTCCAGCGCGCCGACTGGCTGAAGGCTTCCTGCGTCGGCACGCCGCCCGGCGCGGCGCGGAAGAATTCGGCGACCGCTTCGCTGTTCGAGCGGCGCAGGTCCCAGCGGTCGAGCGCGTCCTTCATCGTGCCCGAATGGACGGTCTTCGCCTCGCCATGAATGAGGCCGGCGCGCTCGAGCTCGCCCAGAATGGCCATCACGCCGCCGGCGCGATGCACGTCCTCGACATGCACGTCGGCGACGGCGGGCGCGACCTTGCACAGGACCGGCACGCGGCGCGACAGCCGGTCGATGTCGGCCATGGTGAAATCGATCCCGCCCTCGTGCGCGGCGGCGAGGAGATGCAGCACCGTGTTGGTCGAGCCGCCCATGGCGATGTCGAGCGTCATGGCGTTCTCGAAGGCCTTGAAGCTTGCGACCGAGCGCGGCAGGACGGTTTCGTCGTCCTGCTCATAATGGCGCCGCGCGAGATCGACGATGAGATGCCCCGCCTCGACGAACAGGCGCCTGCGGTCGGAATGGGTCGCGAGCGTGGTGCCGTTGCCGGGAAGCGAAAGCCCCAGCGCCTCGGTCAGGCAGTTCATGGAGTTCGCCGTGAACATGCCCGAGCACGACCCGCAGGTCGGGCAGGCCGAGCGTTCGATGGCTTTCACGTCGGCGTCGGAGACATGGTCGTCGGCCGCCGCGACCATGGCGTCGACGAGGTCGAGCGCCTTCTCCTTGCCGGCGAGCACGACCTTGCCGGCCTCCATCGGCCCGCCCGAAACGAAGACCGCGGGAATGTTGAGCCGCAGCGCCGCCATCAGCATGCCGGGCGTGATCTTGTCGCAGTTCGAGATGCACACCAGCGCGTCGGCGCAATGGGCGTTGACCATATATTCGACGCTGTCGGCGATGATCTCGCGCGAGGGCAGCGAATAGAGCATGCCGTCATGGCCCATGGCGATGCCGTCGTCGACGGCGATGGTGTTGAACTCCTTGGCGACGCCGCCCGCCGCCTCGATCTCGCGGGCGACGAGCTGGCCGAGGTCTTTCAGATGCACATGGCCCGGCACGAATTGCGTGAAGGAATTGGCCACCGCGATGATCGGCTTGCCGAAATCGCCGTCCTTCATGCCGGTGGCGCGCCAGAGGCCGCGCGCTCCGGCCATGTTGCGTCCATGCGTGGTCGTGCGGGAGCGATAGGCGGGCATTTGCGAAAGCTTCCAGTCTGGGCGGAAAGATGCGTCTATAACGGGAAGTCGGCGGCTTGTCGCCTTTTTCAAGCGGAGCGGGCGGTTTGAAGCTTGTCGCAGGGGCGCCTTGCGCGGGGCTTGACCCCAATTTGGCCCCCAACTCGGACCCCAATTTGGAGCTCATGTCGGAGCCGATGTCGGCGGCCTTCGCCGAGGCCGAGGCCGCCTATGCCCGCGGCGAGGTTCCGGTCGGCGCGGCGCTCGCGCTGGGCGGCCGGGTGATCGCCGCCGCCGGCAACCGCACGCTCGAACTGTCGGACCCCACGGCGCACGCCGAAATTCTGGCGATCCGGGCGGGCGGGGCGGCGCTCGGCTCGCAGCGGCTCGGGGCCTGCGACCTTTACGTGACGCTCGAACCCTGCGCCATGTGCGCCGGGGCGATTTCTTTCGCGCGCGTCAGGCGGCTTTATTTTGCCGCCTCCGACCCCAAGGGCGGGGCGGTCGACCACGGCCCGCGCTTCTTTTCGCAGCCGACCTGCCACCATGCGCCGGAGGTCTATGAAGGTTTTCGCGAGGCCGAGGCGGCGGCGCTGCTGCGGCGGTTCTTCGCCGAACGCCGCTGAGGCTACACAAGCCGCAGCAGCACATGGCGCTTGCGGCCGAGCGAGAGCTTGACCACGCCGCCCGCGGCGTCGGCGGCGCCGATCTGCGCGCGCTCGTCGGTCACGGCGGCGTCATTGACCCTGAGCCCGCCGCCCTTGACCTGCCGGCGCGCCTCGCCGGTCGAGGCGACGAGCCCGGCCTTGACGAACGCGCTCAGCACGCCGAGCCCGGCCTCGACCTCGGCCGCGGCGATGTCCACTGACGGCAGGTCCTGCGCCAGCGCGCCTTCCTCGAAGGTTTTGCGCGCAGCTTCCGAAGCGGCCTCAGCCGCCTCGCGGCCGTGAGCCATGGCGGTCGCCTCGGTCGCGAGAATCTTCTTGGCGTCGTTGATCTCGGCGCCCGCCAGCGCCTCGAGCCGCGCGATCTCGTCGAGCGGCAGCTCGGTGAAAAGCTTCAAGAACCGGCCGACGTCGGCGTCGTCGCAGTTGCGCCAGAACTGCCAGTATTCGAAAGCCGGCAGCATCGCGGCGTTGAGCCAGACCGCGCCCTGCGCCGTCTTGCCCATCTTGGCGCCCGACGCCGTGGTCAGCAGCGGCGAGGTCAGCGCGAACAGCTGCTCGCGTCCCATGCGCCGGCCAAGGTCGAGCCCGGTGACGATATTGCCCCACTGGTCCGAGCCGCCCATCTGCAGCACGCAGCCCATGCGCCGGTTGAGCTCCACGAAATCATAGGCCTGCAGGCACATGTAGTTGAATTCGAGGAAGGAGAGCTCCTGCTCGCGGTCGAGCCGGAGCCTGACCGAATCCATCGACATCATGCGGTTGACCGAGAAGTGCCGGCCGACGTCGCGCAGGAAATCGACGTAATTCAGCTTGAGCAGCCAGTCGGCGTTGTCGGCCATCACGGCGTCGGCGGGGCCGTCGCCGAAGGCGAGGAAGCGGTCGAACACCTGCTGGATGCCGGCCTTGTTCTCGTCGATCGCCTCGGGGGTGAGAATCCTGCGGCTTTCGTCACGCCCCGTGGGGTCGCCGATCCGCGTCGTGCCCGAGCCCATCAGCGCGACGGGGCGCCCGCCGCTCTTCTGCAGCCAGCGCAGCATCATGATCTGGACGAGCGAGCCGACATGCAGCGAGGCGGCGGTGCAGTCGAAGCCGATATAGCCGCAAAGCCCCCCCTCGAGCGCCCGCGCGTCGAGCCCCTCGAGGTCCGAGCACTGACGCACATAACCGCGCGAGACCAGCGTGCGCAGAAAATCGGAGCGGGGGCGGAAGCTGTCTGACATGTCTTTGACCGGAGGCTTTGTTGGCCTGCGCGCGCGGCGCGGGAGGCGAAGCTTTACCGGCAAAGGGCGCGCCATGGCAAACGCGGGCGCCGCGCGAACGGGGATCAGTCGGCAGGATCATTCAGGCTGCATCGGCTCGGGGCGCGGCCAGGGGATCCCGCTCATGGTCTCGACGTCGGGAACGGAGAGGCCGCGCTTTTTCGCGCGCAGCTTGTCGGCGCCCTGCAGCGTCTCGCCGATGAAGCTCGTCGCGCTGGCCGGCACGACATAGGGCCCGTCGTCGCGGCTGCGGGCGATGGCGTCGCGGGCGACGGCGGCGAGCGATTGACGGAAATCGTTCCCCTCGGGGACGGTCTGGCCGGAAAGCAGCAGGAACATGGTCTGGGCGATCCAGGCGATCGCCTCATTGTCGGCGCGCCGGACCGTCTTGCCGGCGCGCACGACGTCGATCACGGCATGGGTGCATTCATGCACGATCTGCGCGCGCCCCGCATGCGTCGCGTAGAAGCCGAGGTCGCGGCGGGCGAAGCGCAGCGTGTTCGACCTGTCGTTATATTCCGCCAGCGCGTCGGGATCCTCGACCCCGAAACTCACGCCGACGCAATGCTGGCAGACAAGATCGCACAGATAGCCGTAATGATAGCCGAGAATCGAGATTCCGGCGGCGACGAAGCGGATGTCGAGGCAGGCCCGTGAATTGAGCACGCCGACGATTTTCGCGCGCAATTGCAGTTCGTCGCCCATCATGACTTCCTTCGTCGGCTTTCGACCCGCCGAGCCTGCCCGGCGCCGCTTCGCGCCGCCGTGCCCTGGCGCACAAAGCGGCTTGCCTTGAGCGCGGCCGGCGTCGAACATGCGCGCGCGGCGGGAGCCGCGGGACGAGAGCTGGAGAGCGAAGGGCGATGACCTTGCTGCGCGCCATAGGCCTGATGAGCGGCACCTCCATGGACGGCGTCGACGTCGCCTTCATCGAAACGGACGGCGAAAGCCAGATCCGGCTCGGCAATGTCGGCTTCTTTCCCTATGTCGAGGAGGAGCGCGCCCTGCTGCGCCGCGCCCTCGTCGAGGCCGCGACGATCGAAAACCGCCGGCTGCGCCCGCCCGCCGTCGCCGAAGCCGAGGAGATGGTCACGCGCCGCCACGCCGAGGCGGTGAAGCGCTTCATGGACAAGAACCGCTTCGCGGCCGCGGACGTCGACGTGCTCGGCTTCCATGGCCAGACCGTGATGCACAAGCCGAACAAGCGCCTGACCGTGCAGATCGGCGACGGCGAGGCGCTCGCCGCCGCGACCGGGCTCGTCACCGTCCATGACTTCCGCGCCAATGACGTCGCGCGCGGCGGGCAGGGCGCGCCGCTCGTGCCGGCGTTCCACAGCGCGCTCTGCGCGGCGGCGGGCTTTGCGCGGCCGGCGCTCGTCGTCAATATCGGCGGCGTCTCGAACGTCACCTTCTGCGCGCCGGGCGCGCCGCCGATCGCCTGCGACGCCGGCCCCGGCAACGCCCTGATCGACGATCTGATGCTGGCGCGCGCCGGCGTCGCCATCGACCGCGACGGGCGCGCCGCGCTCAGCGGCACGGTGGACCAGGCCGCGCTTGAGGCGCTGCTCGCTGACCCGTTCTTCGCCGCGCCGCCGCCGAAATCGCTCGACCGGGCGTCGATGTCGGGCAAGCCGGTCGAGGATCTGCCGACCGACGACGCGGCGGCGACGCTCAGCGCCTTCACCGCCGAGGCGATCGCCCGCGCGCTGAAGCTGATGCCGGCGGAAGCCGCGATCGCGGTCGTCTGCGGCGGCGGGGCGCGCAACGCGGCGATCATGGGCGAGCTCGAACGGCGCCTGCCGTGCCGGGTCGCCCCGGCGAGCGACTTCGGCTGGTCGATCGACGCCATGGAGGCGCAGGCCTTCGCCTATCTCGCCGTGCGCCGCCTGAAAGACCTGCCGATCTCCTTTCCGACCACGACCGGCGTCGAGGAGCCCCTGACCGGCGGCGTGATCGCGCGGCCGTCCTGATCGCGCCTCCGTCGCCCGGCCTTCGCCGGCGGGCTGGAGACCGGTCGATCGGGAAAGCCTTTGTCGTGAAGATGCGCCATGATCGGCCCGCGCGGGCGACCCTCTGGCCCGCGTCCGTTTTCACCACCGCACAGGAGCCCCCATGCGCCTTCCCCTGATCCCCGTCGCCGAGCTGACGCCCGAGCAGCGCGAGCTCTACGCCGACATGAAGAGCGGGATCGAAACGAGCTTCAAGGGCTTTCGCGCCATTTGCGACAATGGCTCGCTGATCGGCCCGTGGAACCCCTGGCTGCACGAGCCGGGCTTTGGCAAGGCGAGCTGGGATCTCGTCAAGGCGCTCGCCTCGAACCCCTCGCTGCCGAAGAACGTGCGCGAGGTGGCGATTCTCGTCACGGGGACGCATTTCCATTCGGGCTACGAGCTTTACGCCCATGTGCTCGTCGGCGAGATGCGCGGCCTTTCGGATGAAAAGATCTCGACCATCGTCGCCGGCTGCCGCCCGACCGACCTCACGCGCGAGGAAGGGGTCGCCTATGACACGGCCTTCGCGCTGGTCAACGGCGGAGTGCTGCCCGAGCTTCTGTATAAAACGGCGGTCGAGACCTTCACCGCCCATGGCGCGGCCGAGCTGTCCTATCTCGTCGGGCTCTATTGCCTCGTGTCGGTGACGCTGAACACCTTCGACGTGCCGGTTCCCGAGGAAAACTGACGCTGGCGGCGCGTGGCCGCCTTCCCTTGAGAGGCGGCCATGGGCCTCATGTCGAACCTGTTCCGCGGCGATCCGAAGCTCGAGGCCTGCCTCGTGTCGGACCCCGCCCATGTGTTCCAGGGCGCGCAGGGCGCGCATGTCGGCAAGATCCAGCAGGCGCTGGTCACGCTCGGCGCGGGCTTCATCGGCGGCGGCGAGCTCGGGCCGATGCGCTATGGGCTCGCCACGGCGCGGACGGTCGTGGCGTTCAAGGCCAAGCGCGGGATCCTGCAGCCCTGGCAGAGCGTCCCCGACGACATCGTCGGCAAGAAGACCATCGCCGCGCTCGACGCCGAGATCGCCGCGCTCGAAAACAGGCCGGCGCCGCCGCCCTCGCCCTTCGTCATCACGCCGCTCGTGTCGATGACGCCTTATGGCTGGCCGCACAATCACAAGACCTGTCCGCCCGAGGTCGGGCAGGGCGAGCCGGTCGACGGCAGGGTCAACCATATCGCGACCCCGACCAATCCGAAGGCGACCGGCCGGATGCTCAATCTCGGCGGCGAGGGCGAGACCAGATATCTCGGCTTCATCGACGTGGTGTTCTATTTCGTGCCGGAGAGCGCCTGGCGCGGGCGCCCGCTCATCACCTCGATTCCCGACCGCTCGGTCAGCGACATGTGCTCGCGCTCGGCGCCGCTGTCGCATCATGGCAGCCGCGAAAAGGCCTTCGCCGAAATGCGCCGCGTCGCCATGCCGGGCTGCCGCGTCACCTATTCGAACAGCGAAGCGGCCTACGCCGGCATGCGGCCGCACCTGCTCCAGCTCGGCCGCCTCGTGGTCGAGACCGAGGTGAGCTTCAGCACGCACGCCAATGAGGACAACACGGTCCTCGTGATCGAGATGTTCTGACGGGCGCGCCGCGCCCCTTGGCCCGGCGGCGCCTTTTGGCCCGGCGGCGTGCGGCTCAGCGTTTCTCGGCCTGGTCGGAACGCGTCGGCGTCGGCAGGCGCGGCGGATTGCCGAGGCGACGGTCGAGATAGAGCCCGACCTCCTCGACCAGCGGGTCGACGCAGTTCTCGAAGAAATGGTTCGCGCCCGGGATCACCGCGTGCTCGATCACGATGCCCTTCTGCGTCTTGAGCTTCTCGATGAGCGCCGTGACCTCCTTCAGCGGGGCGACGCGGTCCTGGTCGCCATGGACGAACAGGCCGGACGACGGGCAGGGGGCGAGGAACGAGAAGTCGAAGCGGTTGGCCGGCGGGGCGATCGAGATGAAGCCCTCGATCTCCGGGCGGCGCATCAGCAGCTGCATGCCGATCCAGGAGCCGAAGGAGATGCCGGCGATCCAGCAGGCGCGCGCTTCGGGGTTGATCGCCTGGGCCCAGTCGAGCGCGGCGGCGGCGTCGGACAGTTCGCCCTGGCCATGGTCGAAACCGCCCTGGCTGCGGCCGACCCCGCGGAAGTTGAAGCGCAGAACCGCAAATCCGCGCTCGGCGAAGGCGTAATAGAGATTATAGACGATCTGGTTGTTCATCGTCCCGCCGAATTGCGGGTGCGGATGAAGAATGATGGCGATCGGCGCGCCGCGCACGGTCGAAGGATGAAAGCGTCCTTCGATGCGTCCGGCGGGGCCGTTGAACATGACCTCGGGCATGATGTCTCCGTAGCGGCTCTCAACCGTCCATGTGGCGGCGACGGCGCGCTTCGCCAAGGCCGCGCGCGTCCCGAGGCCGAATTTCCCGCGGCCTCTGTTTTCCGGGCGCGCGAGCTGTGCGAGGCTGGCGGCGACGCCGCGCGCGGGAGCCGGCGCGGCCGGGCGACTTCTCTAACATGGGGGCGGGACCGGATGGCAAGAATTTTCCGCGCCGCTTCAATCGGCTGCGCGCGGGCGGCGGGCGGCTGCGCGAGGGCGGCGGGGCGGCCGGGCGGGCGGCGCGCGTGAGCCGCGAACGCGCCTATCTCGACCATAACGCCACGACCGCGCTGCGGCCGCAGGCGCGCGAGGCCATGGCCCGGGCGCTGGCCGTTCCCGGCAACGCCTCCTCGATCCACGCCGAGGGGCGCGCCGCCCGCGCGCTCGTCGAGGACGCCCGCCGCGTCCTGGCCGAAACCTTCGGCGGGCCGGCGTCGGGCGTGACCTTCGCCTCGGGCGGCACGGAGGCGCTCAATCTGGCGCTTTCGCCGACGCTCGAGATCGGCGGGCGCGGCTTCGATCTTCTGCTCATGGGGGCGGGCGAGCACGCCGCCGTCCTCGCCGGCCACCGCTTTCCGGCGGAAGCGGCCGAGACCGTGGCGCTGACGCCTGACGGCGCGCTCGACCTCGGCGCGCTCGCGGCCGCACCGGCGCGATCCAGCCGGTCGCCGCCGCCGCGGCGCTCGTCCACGCCGCCGGGGGTGCGCTCGTGTGCGACGCCGCGCAGGCCGCCGGCAAGGCCGCTTTGTCGTTTGCGGCGACGCAAGCCGACGCGCTGATCGTTTCAGGACACAAATTCGGCGGGCCGCAGGGCGCGGCCGCGCTTTGTTTTGGCGCGGCGGGCGCCCATATCAGGGAGACGCTGCTGCGCGGCGGCGGACAGGAGCGGGGCGTGCGCGCCGGGACCGAGAACGTCGCGGCGATCGCCGGCATGGGCGCGGCGCTCGCGGCCGCGACGGCGGCGCTCGACGCCGAGGCGGCGCGGCTCGCGGGCTGGCGCGACGCGCTCGAGGCCGAAGTCGCGCGGATCGCGCCGGAGGCGGCGTTTTTCGCGCGCGGCGTCGAGCGCCTGCCAAACAGCTCGGCCTTCGCCGTTCCGGGCGTGGAGGCACAGCTTTTGCTCATGCGTCTCGACGTCGAGGGCGTCGCCGTGTCTTCGGGGTCCGCATGTTCGTCCGGCAGGGTGAGGCGGTCCCATGTGCTCGCGGCGATGGGCGTTCCGCCCGGGCTTTCGGGCGGCGCGGTCCGGGTCAGTCTTGGCTGGAGCTCGACCGAGGCTGACTGCGCGCTGTTCGTCGGCGCGCTCGACAGGGCGCTGCGCGCCGTCAGGGCGCGCCGCGCGGGAGCGCCGGAGAGGGTCGGCGCCCGCTGAAGACGGCGGCGGCGCTTCGGTCTATAGTCTCGTGTCTGAACCGGCGGTCCTTGAAACCGGCAGGGTGAGGAGTTTTGAAATGGCGGCTGTGCAGGAGACCGTCGATCGGGTCAAATCGATCGACGTCAGCGAGTATAAATACGGTTTCTTTTCCGACATTGAGTCCGAAAAGGCCCCAAAAGGTCTGAATGAGGACATTGTCCGATTCATTTCAGCCAAGAAGGGCGAGCCGGACTGGCTGACCGAATGGCGTCTTTCCGCCTACCGCCGCTGGCTGACCATGGAGGAGCCGACCTGGGCGCGCGTCGACTTCCCCAAGATCGACTATCAGGACCTCTATTATTACTCGGCCCCGAAGAAGGCGGCCGGGCCGAAGTCGCTCGACGAGGTCGATCCCGAACTGCTCAAGGTCTATGAGAAGCTCGGCATCCCGCTCAGGGAGCAGGAGATCCTCGCCGGCGTCGAGAACCCCAATCCCGAGCGTCGCGTCGCCGTCGACGCCGTGTTCGACTCGGTCTCCGTCGTCACCACCTTCAAGGAGGAGCTGGCCAAGGCCGGCGTCGTGTTCTGCCCGATCTCGGAGGCCGTCCACACCCATCCCGAGCTCGTGAAGAAATATCTCGGCTCCGTCGTGCCGACGACCGACAATTACTACGCCACCCTCAACAGCGCGGTCTTCTCCGACGGCTCCTTCGTCTACATCCCGCCGGGCGTCAAATGCCCGATGGAGCTCTCGACCTATTTCCGCATCAACGAACAGAACACCGGCCAGTTCGAGCGCACCCTGATCATCGCCGACAAGGGCGCCTATGTGTCCTATCTCGAAGGCTGCACGGCCCCGAAGCGCGACGAGAACCAGCTTCACGCCGCCGTCGTCGAGCTCGTCGCCCATGAGGACGCCGAGATCAAATATTCGACCGTCCAGAACTGGTACCCCGGCGACGCCGAGGGCAGGGGCGGCATCTATAATTTCGTGACGAAGCGCGGCGACTGCCGCGGCGACCGCTCGAAGATCTCGTGGACGCAGGTCGAGACCGGCTCGGCGATCACCTGGAAATATCCGTCCTGCGTCCTGCGCGGCGACGGTTCGCGCGGCGAGTTCTACTCGATCGCGATCTCGAACGGACGCCAGCAGGTCGACTCCGGCACCAAGATGATCCATCTCGGCAAGAACACGACGAGCCGGATCATCTCCAAGGGCATCTCGGCCGGGCGCTCGCAAAACACCTATCGCGGCCAGGTGTCGTCGCACCGCAAGGCGACCGGGGCGCGCAACTTCACGAACTGCGACTCGCTGCTGATCGGCGACAAATGCGGCGCGCACACCGTGCCCTACATCGAATCGCGCAACGCCTCGACGCAGTTCGAACATGAGGCGACGACCTCGAAGATCTCCGAAGACCAGCTGTTCTACTGCATGCAGCGCGGCCTTTCGGCCGAGGAGGCGACGGCGCTGATCGTCAACGGCTTCGTGCGCGACGTGCTGCAGCAGCTGCCGATGGAGTTCGCGGTCGAGGCGCAGAAGCTGATCGCGATCTCGCTCGAAGGCAGCGTCGGCTGAGGCGAGGCGCCGGCCCGCCCGCGCGGGCCGGACATCTCAAGGGATCAATCGGGGCGGGACGCCTCAAACGGCCAGCCTCGCTGGCGAGCGGCGCCGCAGGCCAGCGCCGGGCGGCGAAGCCGCGTCCGCCGCGCAACGTCAAGGATCAAACCCAATGCTGGAAATCAAGAATCTCTCCGTGTCGATCGGCGACCGCCTCATCCTCGACGACTTCAACCTGACCGTGAAGGACGGCGAGGTCGCCGCCGTCATGGGCCCGAACGGCACCGGCAAGTCGACGCTCTCCTATGTCGTCGCCGGCCGCCCGGACTACACGATCAACTCCGGCGAGATCCTGCTCAACGGCGAGAACCTGATCGACCTCGATCCGGACGTGCGCGCCGCCAAGGGCGTGTTCCTCGCCTTCCAGTATCCGCTCGAGATCCCGGGCGTCGCCACCATGACCTTCCTCAAGGCCGCGCTCAACGCGCAGCGCAAGCAGCGCGGCGAGGCGGAGCTGACGACGCCGGAGTTCATGAAGCGCGTCAAGGCCGCCGCCGACAAGCTCGAGATCAAGCAGGACATGCTGAAGCGGGCCCTCAACGTCGGCTTCTCGGGCGGCGAGAAGAAGCGCATGGACATCTTGCAGATGGCCCTGCTCGAACCGAGCTTCGCCATTCTCGACGAGACCGATTCGGGCCTCGACATCGACGCGCTGCGCATCGTCGCGGCCGGCGTCAACGCGCTGCGCGCGCCAGACCGCAGCTTCCTCGTCATCACCCATTACCAGCGCCTGCTCGACTACATCGTGCCGGACACGGTGCATGTGATGGCCGGCGGCAAGATCGTGCGCACCGGCGGCCCCGACCTCGCCCTCGAGCTCGAAAAGAGCGGCTATCGCGACTATGTCGCGAGCGCCGCGGCCTGAGCGGGAGAGACGCGATGAACGCCCCCAACACGCCGCCGCGCACCGCCGCGGAAACCGCCCTCGCCGAAAGCTTCGACGCCGCGCTCGCGAAGATTCCGGCGGGCGAGGCGCGCAGCCTGCGCGAAGCCGCCTTCAGCGCCTTCTACGACGCCGGCCTGCCGCATCGCCGCGTCGAGGCCTGGCATTACACCGACCTGCGCGCCCTCATGCGCCAGGCCCTGCCGCTGGCGCCGGCCCCCGCCGCCGAAACGCGCGCCGCGGTCAGGGCCGAGCTCGCGAAATCGGCCCCGGCGCAGCGCCTCGTCGTGGTCGACGGCGTGTTCGCGCCGGAGCTTTCCGACACGCTGCCGGAAGGCGTCAAGGTCCGCTCCCTGACCGACGCCCTCGCCTCCGGCGAAGAGCGGCTTCTGGCGCTCCTCGGCGCGAACGGCTTCCCGACCGATCCGGCGGTCGCGCTCAACGCCGCCCTGATGCAGGACGGCGTGGTGATCGAGGTCGCGCCCGGCGCCGAGATCGTCGCGCCGCTGCGCCTCGTCACGGCCTTCAGCGCGGGCGAGAAGGCGGTCTATCTGCGCTCGGCCTTGATCCTCGGGGCGGGCGCGAAGGCGAGCTTGGTTGAAGAAAGCCTCGCCGGCTTCGAGCCGAAGGCGCAGGTCAACGCCGCGCTCGTCGTCGAGGCGGCCGACGACGCCTCCTGCGGCCTCGTCTCGGTCTTTGCAGGCTACGGGCGGGCGAGCCTCGCCGTCTGCACGCTGATCGCGCGGCTCGGCGCGCGGACGAAGTTCGACGGCTTCTCCCTCGTCGGCGACGCCGGCGTGCTGCGCCGGCAGATCTTCATGCGTTTCGACGGCGCCGACGCCGCGGCCAATGTCAATGGCGTCAACCTTCTGCGCGGCCGCGAGCACGCCGACGTGACGCTGTTCGCGCAGCATGCGGCGCCCGGCTGCGCGGGGCGCGAGATCTTCAAATATGTCCTCGACGAGGAGGCCGTCGGCGTCTTCCAGGGCAAGATCACGGTCGACCAGATCGCCCAGAAGACCGACGGGCGGATGCTGTCGAAGGCGCTGCTGCTGTCCGATTCGGTGGCGATGAACAACAAGCCCGAGCTTGAGATCTTCGCCGACGACGTGGCCTGCGGCCATGGCGCCACTTGCGGCGGCCTGAGCGAGGACCAGCTGTTCTATCTCCAGGCCCGCGGCCTGCCGCGCCCGGTCGCCGAATCGCTGCTGCTCGAAGCCTTCGCCGCCGACCTGACCGACGAACTCGCCGACGAGGCCGTCGCGGCCTGGCTGCGCGAGAAGATCGTCGCCTGGCTCGGCGCGCGCGGCGAGGGCGGCCAGAGGGAAACGCCATGAACAAGCACATCGCGGCGCCCGCGCCCTATGACGTCCTGACCGTGCGCGAGGATTTTCCGATCCTCTCGACGCTCGTCCATGGCAAGCCGCTCGTCTATCTCGACAACGGCGCCTCGGCGCAGAAGCCGAAGCAGGTCGTCGAGCGCATGGTCGCCGCGACCTACCATGAATACGCCAACGTCCATCGCGGCCTGCACCATCTCGCCAACGCCGCGACCGACGCTTTTGAGGCCGCGCGCGAGAGCGTGCGGGGCTTCCTCAACGCCGAGAGCGTGGACAACATCGTCTTCACCAAATCGGCGACCGAGGCGATCAACCTCGTCGCCGCCTCCTTCGGCGAGGCCTTCGTCGAGACGGGCGACGAGATCGTCCTGAGCGTGATGGAGCATCACGCCAACATCATCCCCTGGCATTTTCTGCGCGAGCGCAGGGGCGCCGTGCTGAAATGGGTCGACGTCGACGACGACGGCGGCTTCTCGCTGGAGCGCTTTGAAGCGGCGCTCTCGCCGAAGACCAAGATCGTCGCGATCACCCACATGTCCAACGTGCTCGGCACGGTGACGCCGATCGCGGACGTCATCCGCATCGCCCATGCGCGCGGCGTTCCCGTGCTGGTCGACGGCTCGCAGGGGGCGGTGCATCTGCCGGTCGACGTGCAGGCGCTCGACGCCGATTTTTACGTCGTCACCGGCCACAAGCTGTACGGGCCGACGGGCGTCGGCGCGCTCTACGGCAAGGCGAAATGGCTCGAGCAGCTGCCGCCCTTCCTCGGCGGCGGCGAGATGATCAAGGACGTGACGCAGGATCATGTGACCTACAACGTCCCGCCGCACCGCTTCGAGGCCGGCACGCCGCCGATCATCCAGGCGGTCGGGCTTGGCGCCGCGCTCGACTACATGCGTTCGCTCGGGCGCGACCGCATCCACGCCCATGAGACGGCGCTCTCGGACTACGCCCATGAGCGCCTCGCCGAGGTGAAGACGCTGCGCGTCATCGGCCAGGCCGACGGCAAGGGCGCGATCATCTCCTTCGCCATGGAGGGGGCGCACGCCCATGACGTCGCGACGATTCTCGACTCCTCGGGGGTCGCGGTGCGCGCCGGCACGCATTGCGCGCAGCCGCTGATGACGCGCTTCGGCGTGACCTCGACCTGCCGCGCCTCGTTCGGGCTCTACAACACCTTCGAGGAGGTCGACAAGCTCGTCGAGGCGCTGCTCAAGGCCGAGCGCCTGTTCGCCTGAACCTGACGCCGGAATGGCGAGCTTTTCGCATGGTCTTGAAAACCAAGGCGATCGCGGACAAAAAGGGTCGGATTGTCAGAACCCGGACAAACGCAGGATTTGAACGCAAGCCCCGCCGGCCTTGAACCGGCGCGCGGAAGGAAGCAAGGAGCCGATCCATGGCCGAGGCAATGATGGAACTTGACGCGGAGGCCCAGCCCAATGCGCCGCAGTGGATATTCGACGGCTCCATCCCCCAGGCCGAGCGCGCGCGCCTGATGGACGACACGGTCGCGGCGTTCAAGACGATTTTCGATCCTGAAATTCCCTGCGACATCTATGAGCTCGGCCTCATCTACAAGGTCGAGGCGACCGCCGAGAAGTTCTTCAAGGTCGAGATGACCCTGACCGCGCCCGGCTGCCCGGTCGCCGGCGAACTGGCGCGCCAGGTCGAGACGGCGGTCAGCTCGGTCGGCGGCACGCTCGGGGTCATGGTCAATATCGTGTTCGAGCCGCCATGGGACCAGTCCCGCATGTCCGACGAGGCGCGCGTCGCGCTCGACATGTTCTGACGCGCGCGTCCGCCGGGGTCTGGCGGCCCGGCCGCGTGATCGCGCGGCCAATCCTGTCGAGGCCGGTCTTTCTGGGCCGGGCTTATGGGGGCCATGAAAAATCGTCGGCGCGGCCGGGCTGCGGCGCGCCCGGCTGCGGCGTCCGGCGCGGCGCGCCGCCCGTGCGCGAGGCGAGTTCGCCCCCCGGCGCCCGGGCGGGGCCGGTCAGCGGCAGCACCGGGCCGGCGATCGGTTTTTCGACCGGGGCGGCCAAAGGCTCGCCGCCGGCGGACGGCGTCTCGTCCGCGCCCGGAAGCCGCGCTTCGGCCGGCGCCGGAACGCCCGGGCTCTCGGGGTTTTTCTGGCGCGTCGTCTCGTCGAGGCGACGGCGGATTTCGGGCTCGATGAAATGCGCGAGCTTGCGCGCGCCGGCCTGGGTGAAATGAATCCCGTCGGCCGCGCGCAGTCTGACGATCTCGCCGTTGACGTCGGGGCCGGTCGCGCTGAAGGCGCCGCTTTCGGTCGCGAAAGCCTCCCACAGGTCGATGAATTTCGCGCCTTCGGCCTCGGCGTGGACGCGGTAGAGATCGTTGAAGGCCGAGGCGTCGGCGGCGAGCCGCTCGCTCTTCATCACCGGCAGGCCGGCCCAGAGCAGGGGAATGTTCTTCTCGCGGAAGGCGCGCGCGATCCGCTCGACGCGGGCGGCGTAGGCCGCCTTCCATTCGGGCGTGAGCGGCTCGAAGGCGCCGCCCGCGCCGTCGCGCAGCGTCTGGCGGTCGTTGCTGCCGATCATGATCACGGCGATGTCGATCTTCTCGCCGCTCGCCAGCATCTCGTCGACGGTTTTTGGCCAGTCGAAGAAATCGTCGCGCACGAGGCCCGAATTCTCCTTGGCCCTGCGCCTGACCGCGACGTCGGGGCGGTCGGCGAAGGCCTCCGTCAGCCCGTGGCCGAGCATCTGGCCGAGGCTGTCGCCGAGCACGGCGACGAAATAGGTCGGCTCGACCGCGGGCGTCGCCGGCTTTTGCGCATGGGCCGGCTCCTGCGGCCGCGCCGCGCGCTTTGGCTTTGGCGCCGCGGAGCTCGGCGCGCGGCGGATTTCGGGCGCGCGCTTCATCGCCGGGCCCGGCTGCTGCTGCGGCTTGAACAGGTCGGTGAACCAGCCGAGCGGATTGAAGTCCTGCGCCGCGGCCGGCCCCGCGAGCGCCAGCGCGGCGAGCAGAAGCGCCGCGAGAAAAAACGCGGCGGGGTTCGCGCCGGTGTGTCGCGACGAAGGGCTCGGCGGCGTCATGCGGCGGATTTTAGAGCGAAAGCCGGCCGGCGGGAAGGCGCCGGCCTTCATCCCGCGCTGGCGGGGTTCCCGGCGCGGGCGGCGAGCGCGCCGCGGGCCGCCGCGGCGGCGTCCTTCACATTGGCCTTGAAGCGCGCGTGGCGCACGCCGTCCGTGGCGGTGATGAGCGCGCGGCGCACCGCCTTCGAGGCGCCGCAGACATAGACCAGCACGCCGTTGCGATGCGCCTTGGCGGCGAAGCCGCCGATCGCGGCGGCCGCGGTCGAATCGAGCTCCAGCACGTCGGCGAGGTCGATGACGAAGGCTTTGGGCTGCTGCGCCAGCTCGTCGAGCGCGGCGGCGACGCCCGCCGCCGCGCCGAAGAAGAAGGCGCCGGAGATCTTGATCGCGACGACGTCGCCGTCCTGCGTCAGCGCGGGGTCATAGGCGTCCTCGTCGCCGTCCTCGGGCTGCTGCGCCGCGCCGAAGGTCTGGACCTGCAGCGTGTGCGACATGCGCCGCATGAAGATCAGCGAGGCGAGGCTGAAGCCCGCCAGAATGCCGGTGACGAGATCGCGGAAGATGGTGAGCAGAAAGGTCGAGAGCACCACCACGGCGTCGCCGCGCGAGGTGCGCATGAGGCTCGCGAAGGCGTGCGTCTCGGCCATGTTCCAGGCGACGACGGCGAGCACGCCGGCGAGCGAGGCGAGCGGAATATAGGAGGCGAGCGGCGCCGCGATCATCATGAACAGCAGCAGGAACAGCGAATGCAGCATGCCGGCGACGGGGCTGCGCGCGCCCGAGCGCACATTGGTGGCGGTGCGCGCGATCGTGCCCGTGACGCAGACGCCGCCAAACAGCGAGGAGGCGACGTTGGCCGCGCCCTGGGCCAGAAGCTCGCAGTTGGAGCGGTGACGCCGGCCCGACATCGAATCGGCGACGACCGCCGAAAGCAGGCTCTCGATGCTGCCGAGCAGGGCGAAGGAGATCGCCGCCGGCAGCATGTCGAGGATTCTGGCGGGCGTGAGGGCGGGCAGGGCCGGCGCCGGCAGGCCGCGCGGAACGCCGCCGAAATGCGAGCCGATGGTCTCGACCGGAAGGGAGAGAAACGCGCCGGCGATCGAGGCGAGCACGACGGCGATCAGCATGCCGGGCCATTTCGGACGGAAGCGCCGCACGGCCAGAATGACGGCGATCGAGCCGAGCGAGACCAGCAGCGCCGCCGGCGTCGCGCTCGGCAGGGCGGGCCCCAGCGCGCCGAGCTTCTCGATCAGCGGCCCGGGCTCGGGCGCGGACAGGCGCAGGCCAAGCAGGTCCTTGATCTGGCTCGCGAAAATGATCGCCCCGATGCCGGCGCTGAAGCCGACGGTGACAGGGTAGGGAATGAATTTGACAAAGGTCCCGAGCCGCAGCGCGCCGATCACGGCGAGGATCAGGCCTGACAGGAAGGTCGCGAGCAGAAGCCCGTCGACCCCATGCGTCGCGACGGTCGTCGCGACGAGCACGATGAAGGCGCCGGCCGGCCCGCCGATCTGGAAGCGGCTGCCGCCGAGCGCCGAGACGAAGAAGCCGCCGACGATGGCCGTGTAGAGGCCGCGGTCCGGCGTGACGCCCGAGGCGATGGCGATGGCCATGGAAAGCGGCAGGGCGACGATGGCGACGGTGAGCCCGGCGACGGCGTCGGCGCGCAGGTCGTCGAGCCGATAGCCCTCGCGCAGCGTGGTGACGAGCTTCGGCGTGAACTGCGCGGCGACGCCGGCGTCGACGGCGCTCATTGCGGCGCTCCGGATCTTTTCGCGCCGCCGGTCCTGAGGCGCACCCCGCGCCCGCCCGAAAGGCTCGCCGCGCCCTCGCCGATCAGCTCGACGCCGGCGCGCTCCAGCGCCTCGACGACGCGGGTCAGCGTGTCGACCACGCCGCGCACATTGCCCTCGCTGGCCTCCATCCGCTGGATCGTCGGCAGCGACAGCCCGGACATTTCGGCGAGCTGCTTCTGGTCGACGCCGAGCAGGGCCCTCGCCGCCCGCATCTGCGCGGCCGTCATCATGGCGGATCTCCGAACACGGTCAGGCTTCAGGATCGAATATTGATTGTTTATATATCATAAATGAGTTTCAGCGCATCAATTCTTATGGTTTCTGCGTGATGCAGGCGCGGCGCAACCAAAGCCGCGCATGGCTGGTTTAGGACAAAGGCCGGGCCCTGCGCCTGGAAAGTGGCGGGGACGCTGATGCTGCGCAAGACCGACGCCGGGCCGCAAGACGGCCCGCCACGCCCGCCCGGCGCGGCCAACGCCCTGGCGGTCGCGGCCGTCGCCCTGTATGCGGCGCTGCGCGACGCGCGCGGCGGCGCCCCCGGGCGGCCCGCGGCGCAGCGCGAGAACGCGCTTTTGCGCAAGCCCGCGCCGGCGCCGGCGCAAAAAGGCGCGCCGCCACAGCCCGCGCGCCATCCGGCCGAAATCCCGGCGGCAGGCTGGAAAAGCATTCTTCGCCGCACATGGGACGGGTTCAATTCGGACCGCATCATGCTGGTCGCGGCCGGGATCGCCTTTTATCTGCTGCTGTCGATCTTTCCGGCCATTTCGGCCTTCGTCTCGCTCTACGGCTTCGTCGCCGACCGCTCGACCATCGCCGCGCGCGTCGACGTGCTGCACGGGGTGCTGCCCGAGGGCGGCGTCGAGCTTCTGCAACAGGAGACGACCCGCATCGCCGCCGCCGGCCAGAGCGGGCTCAGCCTCGTCTTCCTGTTCGGCCTCGCCGTTTCGCTGTGGAGCGCGAACAACGGCATGAAGGGCCTTTTCGAGGGCATGAACGTCGTTTACGAGCAGCCGGAGAAACGCAGCTTCGTGCGCCTGAACCTGCAGTCGCTCGGCTTCACCTTCGCCGCCATGATCTTCGCGATGATCGCGCTCGGCGCGATCGTGGCGGCGCCGATCGCGCTCAACTTCGTCGGCTTCGCCAGCATGACGGCGACGATCATCGCCCTTGGGCGCTGGCCGCTTCTTTATTTCGGGCTGGTGCTGGCGCTCGCCGTGCTCTACCGCTACGGCCCGAGCCGCGAGCCTGCGGCGCCATGGCGCTGGATCACCTGGGGCAGCGCCACGGCCTCGGCGCTGTTTCTGGTCGTGTCGATCCTGTTCTCCTGGTATGTCGCCAATTTCGGCCATTACAACGCGACCTATGGCTCGCTTGGCGCCGCCATCGGCTTCATGACCTGGATATGGCTGTCGATCACCGTGGTGCTGCTCGGCGGCGAGCTCAACTCCCAGATCGAGCGCCAGGCCGGCCGCAGGAGAGAGCCGGACTGAGCGCGCCCGACCGAGCGCGCCGCGCCCGCCCCAAAGCGATCACGCCGAGCCCTGCGGCGGTCGGTCGGCGCCTCCCGCCTGATCCCAGCGCGCCGCGGCGTCGTCGTCTTCGGCTTTGGCCTCGACCCAGCTCGCGTCGCCCGCGCCGGCGAAACGCTGCTTCTTCCAGAACGGCGCGCTGGTCTTTAAAAAATCCATCAGGAATTCGGCGGCCGCGAAGGCCGCGGCGCGATGGCGGCTCGCCGCGCCGACGAAGACGATCGGCTCCCCCGGCGCGATGACGCCGAAGCGATGAATGACGACGAGCCCCTGCAGCGGCCAGCGCTCCAGCGCCTTCGCCGCGACGCGGCCGATCTCGGCCTCGGCCATGCCGGGGTAATGCTCGATTTCGAGCGCGGCGAGCGAGCCGTCCTCGTCGCGGCAGAGGCCGGTGAAGGTCACGACCGCGCCGACGTCGACGCGCCCCTGCGTGAGCCGCGCGGTTTCGGCGGCGGCGTCAAAGCGGGCCGCCTCGACGCGCACGCGCGCGGCGCGGCCCGCGGGAGGCCCGTCCATGGCGCCGACCACGCGCCGCGTCTCCCTTCAGCCGCCGGTCATGGGCGGAAAGAAGGCGATCTCCCGCGCGCCCGAGATCGGCGCCTCGGGCCGCGCATGGGCGCGGTCGATCGCCGCGCGCACCGCCCTGTCATGGCCGAAGGCGTCGGCGTAGCCTTCGCCGCGCCCGCGCAGCCAGCCGATCAGTTCGCCAAGCGTCGCCACCCCGTCAGGCGGCGTGAACTCCTCCTCGGCGAGCCCGACCTTCTCGCGCACGGAGGCGAAATAGAGCGCCTTCATTCAATCCTCCGACAGATGTTGCAGGCTGGCCTTGAGGTAATCCCATCCGGTGTAGATGGTGAGCAGGGCGGCGGCCCAGAACAGGGCGAGGCCGATCTCGCTCGTATGGGGCAGCACGACGTCGCCCGCCGGCCCCGCGACCAGAAAGCCCAGCGCCACGAGCTGCAGCGTGGTCTTCCATTTGGCGATGCGGCTCACGGGGATCGAGGCCTTGACCTCGGCGAAGAACTCGCGCAGCCCGGACACCAGAATCTCGCGGCACAGGATGACCACGGCGGCGACGAGCGAATAGCCGGCGATGGTGTGGTCGGCGACGAGCATCATGAGCACGGCGGCGACGAGCAGCTTGTCGGCGATCGGGTCGAGCATCCGGCCGAGCGCGGACTGCTGTCCGAGACGGCGCGCCAGATAGCCGTCGAGGAAATCGGTGACGCCGGCCGCGACGAACACGCCAAGCGCGGTCCAGCGCATGGCGTGCGCCTCGGGCCAGAACAGGCAGCCGACCACCACCGGAACGGCGACGACGCGTCCGTAGGTGAGCAGATTCGGCACGTTGAACGCGCGCCGGGGACCTCGGGAGACGGACGTGATCGCCATGGGGGCAGGGAACAACCTTCGAAAGTCGGCGTCAATAGAACCCGGTTGAACGAGCTATGCGCCCTTTTCATGGAAGAAGTCATAGACGAGACGCGCGGTCGCCGCATTGACGCCGTCGACTTTTTCGAGATCGGCGAGCGCCGCGCGCGAAATCGCCTTGGCCGTGCCGAAGGCGTGCAGCAGGGCGCGCTTGCGGGCCGGGCCTATGCCGGCGATCTCGTCGAGCGGGCTGCGGGTGAACTCCTTCCTGCGCCGCGCGCGGTGAGTCCCGATGGCGAAGCGATGCGCCTCGTCGCGCAGGCGCTGCACGAAATACAGCGCCGGATCGCGCGGCGAAAGGCGGAACGGCGGCTTCGTTTCGGTGAAAAACGTCTCGCGCCCGGCGTTGCGGTCGACGCCCTTGGCGATCGAGGCGACGCTCACCCCTTCGACGCCGAGCTCGGAGAACACCGCGCGGGCCGCGTCGAACTGGCCCTGGCCGCCGTCGATGAGCACGAGATCGGGCCTTTGCGGAAAGCCGTCCTCCAGCGCCGGCCCGGCCTCGCGCCCGCGCGCGGCCTCCTCCCGCGCGAGGCGCGAGAAGCGGCGGCGCAGCACCTCGCGCATCATGCCGTAGTCGTCTCCGGGCGTCAGTTCGTCGCCCTTGATGTTGAAGGTGCGGTAATGCGCCTTCATGAAGCCGCCCGCGCCGGCGACGACCATGGCGCCGACGGCGTTCGTCCCCATGATGTGCGAATTGTCGTAGATTTCGACCCGGCGCGGCGGATGCTCGACGCCGAGCGCCGCGCCGAGCGCGGCGAGAAGCTGCTCCTGCGACGAGGATTCCGAAAGGCGGCGCGACAGCGCCTCGCGCGCGTTCTGGGCCGCATGCTCGACGAGCTCGCGCTTTTCGCCGCGCTGCGGCCGGCTCACCTCGGTCCTGCGGCCCGCGCGCGCCGAGAGCGCTTCGGCGAGCACGGCGGCGTTTTCGACCTCCTCATTGACGAGGACGAGGCGCGGCGCGGGCTTGTCGGCGTAAAACTGCGCGAGGAAGGCGTCGAGAACCTCGGACGAGGAGAGGCTTCGGTCGGCGCGCGGAAAATAGGCGCGGTTGCCCCAGTTCTGATAGGTGCGGAAGAAAAAGACCTCGACGCAGAACTGGCCGGCCTCCTCGGCGACGGCGAAGACGTCCGCCTCCTCGACCGTGCGCGGATTGACGCCCTGGGCGCCCTGGATCGCCGAAAGCGCGGCGATGCGGTCGCGCAGGCGCGCGGCCCGCTCGAACTCCAGCGCGTCGGAGGCGCGCCCCATTTCGGCGGCGAGCTCGTCGCGGATCGCCCGGCTCCTGCCGGACAGGAAGCCGCGCGCCTCGGCGACGAGCCGCGCGTAGCTTTCGGGCGAAATCTCGCCGGTGCACGGCGCCGAGCAGCGCTTGATCTGATGCAGCAGGCAGGGGCGCGTGCGGTTCTCGAAATAGCTGTCGGCGCATGAACGCAGCAGAAAGGCGCGCTCGAGCGCGTTCATGGTGCGGTTGACCGCCCAGACGCTGGCGAAGGGGCCGAAATAATCGCCCTTGCGCGTGCGCGCGCCGCGATGCTTGAGGATCTGCGGCGAGGGGTGGTCGCCCGCGAGAAGAATGTAGGGGAAGGATTTGTCGTCGCGCATCAGCACGTTGAAGCGCGGCTTCATCTGCTTGATGTAATTGGCTTCGAGCAGCAGCGCCTCGGTCTCGGTCTCGGTCGAGACGAAGACCATGGAGGCGGTGAGCGCGATCATGCGGGCGATGCGTCCCGTATGGCCGACCGGGCGCGTATAGCTCGCGACGCGCTTTCGCACGCTTTTCGCCTTGCCGACATAAAGCACCTCGCCGTCGTCGGCGATCATGCGATAGACGCCGGGCCCGAGCGGCGCCTGGCGCCAGTGGCTGCGGATGACCGCCGCGCCGCGGCGCAGCGAGCCGGGCGCGACGTCTTCGCCGCCAAGATCGAGCTCCACGCCGGGCGGCTCGTCGCCAGTCTGATCCTCCGGAAGCGGATCTTCCTGCGGCGGGGCGTCCTGGAGTGAGGCCTCTCGGGGCGAGGCGCCGCGTCGTGCGGGCTCGCCCTCCGGCGGCGCGGCAGGCGAGCGGGCGCCGGACCATGCGGCGGAAAAGGACTCGCGGGGCTGCGCCTCGCCGTAAACGGACGCGCCCTGAAGCGCGTCGCCAGGGCCGCCGGAGGCGCGGTCGTCTTTGTCGGTCGGGACCATCAGAGGCAGATTTAGGCGATCGGGCCCTCCATGAAAAGATTGGCGCGCAACGCGCGGGGCCGGCGGCGCGGTCAAAAGAGCCTGAGCTGCTCGCCAGGGCGCGTCGGGCGCTCGAACAGATCCACGCGCAGCGGCGCGCGGCTCTTGCCGAGGCCGAGCCGCGCGGCCGCGGCCTCGAAGCGCCGCCCGATCATCCAGGCGTAGGGGCCGGCGCCGGTCATGCGCTTGCCGAAGGCGCCGTCATAGAGCTTGCCGCCGCGCGTCGAGCGCACGAGCGAGAGCACGCGGCGCAGCCGGTCGGGGTAATGGGCCATCAGCCATTCGGCGAACAGGTCGCGCAGTTCGAGCGGCAGGCGCAGCATGACATAGCCGGCTTCGCGCGCGCCGGCGGCCCGCGCACGCTCGAGAATGGCCTCGATCTCGCTGTCGTTGATCGCCGGGATGATCGGCGCCGTCAGGACGGCGGTCGGGACGCCGGCTTCGGACAGGCGGCGGATGGTTTCGAGGCGCCGCTCGGGCGAGGGCGCGCGCGGCTCCATGCGCCGGGCGAGCACGGGATCAAGCGTCGTCACGGAGATCGCGACCTTGACGAGGCCCTGCGCCGCCATCGGCGCGAGCAGGTCGAGGTCGCGCAGCACGAGCGCCGACTTTGTGACGACGCCGACCGGATGCCTCGCCTTCGCCAGCGTTTCGAGCACGCCCCGCGTCAGCCTCTCGGTCCGCTCGATAGGCTGGTAGGGGTCGGTGTTCGCGCCAAGCGCGATCGGCTTCGGCTGATAGGCGGGCGACGACAGTTCGCGCTCGAGCAGGGCCGCGGCGTTGACCTTGGCGAACAGCCGCGTCTCGAAGTCGAGGCCGGCCGAAAGCCCGAGAAAGGCGTGCGAGGGCCGCGCGAAACAATAGACGCAGCCATGTTCGCAGCCGCGGTAGGGGTTGATCGACCGGTCGAAGGAGATGTCCGGCGAGTCGTTGCGCGTCACGATGGATTTCGCGCGCTCGCGCGACACGATCGTGCGCAGCGGCGGCAGATCTTCCAGACTGGCCCAGCCGTCGTCTTCCTCGACGCGCCGTTCGGCCTCGAAGCGCCCGCTGGCGTTGGAGAGCGCGCCGCGGCCCTTGCGGGGGAGCGACGGCGTCTCGGCGGCGTCTTCGCGCCGGGCGGCGCGCCGCCGCGCCGGCGCGGGCCTCGACGCGTCGGCGGCGCGACGCGGGGTCTCGGCGCGGGAGCTTTCGGCGCAAGGTCTTTCGACAAGAGTCGAAGCGTCGGCGTAGGTCATGGCCGCCCTCAAGACGAAGCCGGGAGAACATTCGCCCGATGTGCAGCCTGAAGCTGCGCCTCAGCGATCAGATAGAGAACATATAAGGAACATTGAGGGGCGGGTCAATGCGCTCTGTGGATAATTTTTGGGATGTCGGCGCGACGCGCCCCGACGGCGGACGGAAGATTTGACGACGGATTTGATCTTACTCAAATGAGCTAAGTCGTTCACGACGATTTTAAGCATAAATGCCATATTCATGATCACTCTCTTGAAAAACCAAGCTTAGGATTGTATCTCTCTTTTGTGAGAGAGATCGGGGCGCGGTCAGGCGCTTTCAGGCGAAGCGCCGTGTCTCTGCAAGGCCTCGGCCTGTCTCTCATGGTGTTTCGTGTCGCAGGAGGCGCATATGAGCGCTGTTTGCGAAGCGGATCGCCGGAGGCGCCGCGGCGAGACGGGACGCGGGGCGTCAAGTAAATAAGACAGTATACTTGAAAAGACGCGCCATTCGGCTCTCTCTGAGCGGCGCGACGGCGCCCGTTACGACGGGCGTCATGCCTGTTCCTTTCGTCCCGACGCCGGAGCGGAACGAAGACTGCGCCGCGACTTGTCGCGGCGGAGCGGCGAGCCTGCGGCCCGCCGCCGGCATGGTCCCGGCGAACCGCCGGCCGCGAGGCGCACGGCCCGATCGGGACGCATGCCTGGCTCAAGGCGAGGCTGGCAGACTTCGGGTCGCCGTCTCGACGGTCACGAACAGAAACCGAGTGGACAGAATGAAAGCGCTCGCCACGTCCTTCGCCGCCATCTTCCTTGGCGCCTCCTTCACTCTTGGAGCGTCCTGCGCGTTCGGGGCCTCCGCCGCGTCCGCCGCCGGGGCCTCCGCGAACGTCGCCATCCTTCCGGCGCCGGCGGACGACGTGACCGGCGCGATCGCGCCCGACGCCGCGGACGGCGTTCCCGTGCTTGATTTTTCGCGAAGCTGCGCCCTGGCGTTCGCGTCGCGGGAGGCCGCCGGGGCCTGCATGAGCCGCGAAGAGGCGGCGCTCGCCCAGTTGCGGAAGCAATGGGCCGCGCTTCCGCCGCGGGTCAGGACGCTGTGCGTCGCGCGCGTCCCCCGGGGCGTGGCGCGCGCCTATAGCGCGCTGGCCGATTGCGCGGTCAAGGAAGGCCGGCTTGAAAAATTCCGGCTGATGCAAAGCGCGCGCTGACGCCGCGGCCGGAGTCGTCCCGACTGGACCGCGCCTTGCGGCAGTCGAGCGTCCGGCCGTTTGAGAGACGCAGCGTCGCGGCCTCGCCGCGCGGCCGGTCAGGGACGCCCCGACGCCGACATGGCGTTCGCCCCGCGCGCCGCTCTCGCGGCGCAGGCGATGGAGCGCGCGGTCAAACGCGAGCGCCGGCGCGTCGCCGTCGATCCCGAAGCGCGCCTTGCGTCCGCCGCAGACGAGATCGCTCGCGAAAGCGAACGGCCGACAGGGCGCAGCCGCAGCACGCCGACCCTGATCCGCGCCGCGTCCGTCGCGATGGGGATCGCGTCGCCCAGAAACCGCGCCCCGCCGCCGATCGCCGCCGCGCGCAGGCGCAAACGGCTGACGCCCGCAAGACGCGCGCGAAAGATCCCGATCTTGAGTGGCGCGGGTCGACCTTGGAACCGTCGAGCTGAAGGGCCGCCTCGACAACGGGACAACCTGTTCCTGCTGGGCCTTCAACCGCGAGGCGCCGGGGCCGATGATCCGCGTGCGCGTCGGCGACACGGTCGAGACGCATCTCAAAAACGCCGCCGACCGCGGGATGATCCATTCGGTCGACCGCCACGCCGCGACGGGCCCGGGCGGCGGCGCGCATGACGCCCGGACCGATCCCGGCGATCCGCTGCTCCTGCGTCGCTTCGCGTCGATCCTGACCTTCGGCGACATGATCAACGTCAACCGCGCCGTTGCGGACGACGACGAACACGCCGCCGTCAAGGCGCTGAAGAAGACGCCGGAGCGCGCCATCGGGGAGGCCGTCGCGCCGGCCCGGACACGGCTCGGGATCGACCTCGACCTGCCGTCGCGGCGGGCGCGGAGCGAAGCCGACACGGCCCGGATTTCCTATCCCGAACGGGAGCCTGGAAGGCGCGGCGCTATCTGCCGGGCTACTGCCTTGTGCGCGCCGCGCCGGCCGAGGAAAGCGACGCGCCCGACCCGCTCGACGCCGCGGCGCGGCGGCGCATCCGCGACGTGCGCGCCGGCAGTTCGAGGCCCTGCGGCCGCGCCGCCAGATCCTGCGCGGGGGGCGCGAAGCGCGATCTTTTCGTCGCGCGGGCCGTCCAAAGTCGACCTCGCCGTCGTGAAAGGCTTCGACGAAAGTCTCGTCGAGCCGACGGCGCGGCGCTGCGCCATGTCGGGGCCGAGCTCGCCAAACGTCTGCACAGGCTCAGGCTGACCCTGCCCGTCACCGACGGCAAGCCGAACATCTCGACCCTTATGAAGGCCGCTTCGGCGTCGCCGTGGACGAGCGCGCGCAGGCGTGTCCGCCCAATCTCGCCGCAGGACTGGCGCATGCACGAGGCGCTTTACGGCTTCGTCTTCGCGGTCGTGACCGGCTTCCTGCTGACCGCCGTTCCGAACTGGACCGGGCGGCCGCCGCTTCTGGGCGGTCCTCTTGTGGCGCTTGCGGCGTTGTGGGCCGCTCGGCCTCGTCGGCGTCTTCTGTGTCGGCGACGTCGCCTTTCACGTCGAAAGCCGGATGAACGGCCCGGCGCGCGTCAGCGCGCGTCGGGCGCGGGCAGGTCCTTTTCAGACTCGAGCGCGGCGAGGAGCGCCGCGCCGGCGCTGAAAAGCGCGTCGTCCCGCATCGCCTGCGCATTGGCGAAAATCCGGCTTTTGCGCCGTGTCCCGACGAGCGCGAGGCCGCCGGGGTTATGCGCCAGCGTCGCCCCGATCAGCACATTGGCCAGAACAGCGCCGTCCGTCAGGTCGAGGCCCGTCGCGTCGCAGAGGCGGCGCGCGAGGGCGGGGTCGGCCGCAAGCTTCGCCCGCAGCGGCCCGAAGGCGCGCAGGAGGCCGCGGTGAGTGACGCGGAACAGGCCGGGGGCCAGATTTTCGTGCGGCGGGTCGAGCGGCGACCACGCATATTGCGCCATGTCGAAGACGCCCGGCGCGGCCGCGGCGATGGCGCGCGCGGCGTCAAGGCTCGACGCGATCCCGAGCGTGCGCAGGACGCCCGCCTGACGTCGCTTGTCGAGCAGCGTCAGAAGCTCGTCGGAGACGTCGGCGGGTCGGGCCTCATGCAGCAGCAGCGCGTCGAGATGGTCAGTGCGCAGCCGCCGCAGGCTCTGCGCGATCGAGGCTTCAACCGCCGCGGGCGAGAAATCGGGCCGCGGCCCCGGCCCTGACGGGCGCCGCAGGCGCGCCTTGACGGCGTCGGGCGCGAAGCGGCGCAGCGGCGTCGCGATCAGGCGCTTGAGCTGCGTGCCCCGGCTCATGTCGGGACGCGCCAGGCCGACCTTGGAGACGAGCGCCACGTCGTCGCGCCGGCCCCTGAGCGCGTCGCCGAGCACATCCTCGGCGGTCCCGAGCCCATAGGGCGGGGCGACGTCGAAATGGCGGAAGCCGGCGTCAAAGGCGGCGTCGACCAGCGCGCGGCTGCGGCGCGCCTCGAAGCCGCCGGTCAGATAGGCGCAGCCGAAGCCGAGCGGCGGCGTTCGCCGCGTCGAGCGCGGGAGCGCGACGGTCTTCATGCGCGCGCCTGCGCCGCGAGGCGGTCCGTGAGGCGCAGGCCGAGCGCCATGGCCGTGAAGGTCGGATTGGCGAAGCCGGTCGAGGGATAGACGGCGGCGCCGGCGACGTGAAGATTGTCGGCGCCATGCGTCTTCAGATTACGGTCGACGACGCCGTCCGACGGGTCGTCGGCCATGCGCGCCATGCCCATGTGATGATTGGCGTCGTCGAGCGTGGCGAGCATCTCGGGCGAGCGGTCGACGAGGCGCGCGTCGAGCTTGGTCTCGGCGAGGCCGGCGGCCGCGAGATAGTCCCGGACGATCTCGGCGAAACGGGCGACGGTCTCGATCTCCATGCCGTCGACGCGCCAGTCGATCTCGGCGATCGGCATGCCGAGGTCGTCCTGTTCGGGCAGGAGGCGCAGGCCGCTCTCGACCACCATGCGCTGCTCGGCGGTGACGCGCAGCTGGATGCCGCCGTCGGTGAAATTGTAGATCCTGCGGTGGCGCAGATAGCGCAGGATCATCGGGGCGCCGACGGTCGCGAGCGTGCGAAGCCGGCGCAGCGCGTCGAGCGGCGAGCCGCTGAGGCGCCCCCGCAGCAGGCCCCTGACGAAGATCTTGGCGTTGACGAGATCGTCCGCCATCGAGGAGTTGAACAGGAAATGGCAGGCGACGTTCAGAAGCTTTTCGCGCGTCTGCGTCACGTCGGACAGCTTCAGCTTGGGCGTATATTTCACGCCCTCGACGACGCCGTTGTCGAACAGGTCGTGGAAGCGCTTTTTGTCGATCGGCGTCGCCTCGCCGGCGACGAAATCGACATGGTCCATGAAGCCGCGCCCGAGCCATGGATTGCCGCGCCAGGGCGTCTTGGAGCCGTCGCAATAGGGCAGGGACAACAGCCGCGCGATCTCGATCGTGCCATTGGCGAGCACGATCTCGCCGCCGCGAAAGCGCAGCCGCCGCCCCCTGCCGTCGACGACCTCGGCGCCGGCGACGGCGCCCGGCGTCGCGCCCGGGGCCAGCGCCACGACGGGGGCGCCGACGACGACGCGCAGGTTCGGCGACGTCTCGATCTCGCCGCGAAACAGCGTCGCGACGTTCGGCTCCGGCATCCAGCGGGTGAAGAAGAAGGAGAGCGCCTCGGGCGGCGCCGGCGGAGCGATCTTCAGCCGCGTCTTGACCTCGTCGTCGGACATGCGCGCGCTCGACACGCCGAGAAGGTCGAGGACGCGGCCGTAATAGGGGTCGAGCTCCTCGCGCGTGATCGGCCAGGCGGCGCGCGCGTCGACCCAGTCGCGCGGGCCGAACACGATCGGATCGAAGGGGACGAGCTGCCCGCCCCAGAAATTGGTCGTGCCGCCCAGAGCGCGAAAGCGGCCGATGTAGAGCCCCTCGAGCTTGCGCCCGACCGAGCGCGCCTTTTCAAAATAGCCCTGCGACTGCGCGCTCACGGCCCCCGGGCCGGCTTCGAGCACCGTGACGGAGCGGCCGCGGCGCGCCAGATCGACGGCCATGGCCATGCCGACCGCGCCCGCCCCGACGATCAGCACGTCGCAGGCGAAGCTCTCGGCGTCGGCGATGTTTTCGGCGGCGGTCAGCACGAATCGTCGTTCCCGTCGTTGCGCGTCGTCTTGCGGCGAATCTTTCGCTTCGCCGCATAAAGCATAGACGCCAGAGCGCAAACATAATGTTGCGCGATTGCGTCAGGAGACGCCGAAAGCGTCAAGGATCGCGCGGCGCGGACCTCGCGCCCATGACGAAACCATGTCGCCTTTCAGGGGCGGCGCGCTATTTTGACGGCGACGCCTGTCTGGCCCGGAACCGCCTGAATGTTCAACCTGCCGCCCTTCGGACGCGCCGCGTTTCGAAAATTTGCGCGCTGTCCGAGAAGCTCGGCGCGCGTGCGCGTGGCGGCGGCGTTCGTTGCGGTCGGCCTGCTCGGCCTGGCGCAGGCCTATTACGGATCGCGCGCGATCGACGCCGCCGCCGCGCTCATGAGCCGCGCCGAGATGTCGAACCGGCAGCTCGGGCTCTATCAGCAGCTTTCGATCGAGGCGGCCCATTTCGTGCTGGCCGGCGACGCCGGAGACGCGCGGGACGCGAGCGCCCGCGCGCTCGGCGAGGGTCTCGCCGGGCTCGAGCGCCTCGCCGCGCTTGAACAGGGCCTGCTCGAGGCCGAGGGCCAGTCCGAAAGCCCCGACGAGCGCGCGCGGCTCGCGCGGATCTCCGAGGCGACGCGGACCCTCGTCGCCGGGGCCGCCGCCTCCGCCCGTCGCACCTATGAAGCCGAGCTGAAGCCGCTGCTCGCCACGGCCGTCGCCAAGGAGCGGAAGGAGGCGGAGCGCACCGGCGACGCGATGCGCGAGCGGCAGGCGCGCATGCGCTGGCTCTCCCGCGTCGGGGCGGCGACGCAGGCGGCGACGCTCGCCTTCGTCTTCTGGCTCGTCACCCGCTCCCTGTTCAATCCGCTGTGGCGTCTTGCGTCCGACATCAGGGAGTTCGGGCGCGGACGGCTGTCGCACCGGGTCGCGGCGCGCGGGCATGACGAGTTCACGCTGTTCGCGCAGAGCGTCAACCGCATGGCCTGCAACCTCGACCGCAAGCGCCGGCGGCTCGTCGAGATCAATGAATCGCTCGAGGAAATCGTCGCCGAGCGCACCCGCCTGCTCGAACAGCGCAACCAGGCGCTGAAGGACGTCGACGAAAGCCGCCGCCGCTTCTTCGCCGACGTGAGCCATGAATTGCGCACGCCGCTGACGGCGATCGTCGGCGAGGCCGATCTCGCGCTGCGCCTCGGCGTGTCGGAGAGCCCCGCCTGCCGCGAGACGCTGTCGTCGATTCTGGCCAACGGCTCCTATCTCAACCGGCGCATCGACGACCTCATGGCGCTGGCGCGCTCTGAGGACGGACAGCTTGCGCTCGAGCGCGGGCCGGTCGATCTCGCGGCCGTCGCGCGAAAGGCCTGCGCCGACATCGCGAGCCTCGCCCGCGTCAACGGCGTCGCCGTCGATCTCGAGGCCGGGCTACGTCCGGCGCCGGCGTGGGGCGACGAGGCGCGCCTGCGCCAGTGCCTCATGGTGCTGCTCGACAATGCGGTCAAGTTCTCGGCGCCGGCGCAGAGGGTCAAGGTCGCCGTCGGCCACGAGGCGGCGCATCTTCGTCTCTGCGTGGCCGATTTCGGGCCAGGCGTCGCGCCTGAGGACCTTTCACGCGTGTTCGATCGCTTCTATCAGACCCAGGACGGGCGCCGGCGCGGCGGCACGGGGCTCGGCCTCGCCATCGCCCGCCGCATCGTCGACGCGCATCAGGGCACGATCGAGGCCGCGCCGCAGCGGGGCGGCGGGCTCATGATTTCGGTTCGGCTGCCGCGCGCCGACGCGGCCGCGCCGGCGAAAGACGCGCCGTGAGGAAAGCCCCATGAGAAAAGCTCCATGAGATATCTGTTGGTCGAGGATGATCGCAGCATCGGGCTTTTGCTGCGTCGCGGGCTCGAGGCGGAGGGCCATGTCGTCGACTGGACCCAGACGGGCGCCGAGGCGACGGCGCGCATTCTCCTGCAAGCCTATGACGCCGTGGTGCTCGACCTGCGCCTGCCCGACGTCGACGGCATGGAGCTTTGCGCGCGCCTGCGCGCCGAGGGAGCGCAGACGCCGATCCTGATCCTGTCGGCGCGGGACCAGGCCGAAGACCGCATCAAAGGCCTGAACAGCGGCGCCGACGACTATCTCGTGAAGCCCTTCGTGTTCGAGGAGCTGCTGGCGCGGCTCGCCGCCATCCATCGCCGCAGCGCGGCGCGCCGCGACGAGGTCCCGGCGCCGGCGGGCGAACTGCTTCTCGACCCTGGCAGCCGCACGGTCCGGCACGAGGGCAGAATCGCCGAGCTCACGCTGCGGGAGTTCCAGCTGCTCGAATTCCTGCTGAAGAACCGCAACAAGGTGGTGTCGCGCTCGGCCATCCTGCATCAGGTCTGGGGGGCGAACGCCGACGTCTCGGACAATTCGATCGACGTCTATGTCGGCTATCTGCGCAAGAAGCTGAACATTTCGGGCCGTCTCGTGACGGTGCGCGGCGTCGGCTTCAGGCTGTCGTCATGACGCGCCTCACCAGTCGTGCGGGCAGCCGCGGCATCCGTCCATCAGCGCGTCCTGAAAAATGGCGTAGCGGACGCGGGCGCCCTCGAGGATCGCGTTTTCGAGATTGGAGCCGTAGAGCTGCGATTCCTGCAGATCGGCGCCGGTCAGATTGGCGTTGCTCAGATTGACCTTCTCGGCGAGCGTCATTTCGAGGTCGGCGGCCGACAGATTGGCGTTGCTGAAATTGGAGCCGGTGAGCTTCGCGAACTCCATGTTCGCGCCGCGCAGGCTCGCGCCGGTCAGATTGGCGCCCTGGAGCTGGGTGAGCTGCATGAACGCGCCGTCGAGCGTCGCGCCGACGAGATTGGCGTTGCGCAGATGGGCGTGGCGAAGATCGGCCCGCGTCAGATTGGCGGCGCGCAGATTGGCGCCGTCGAGCTCGGCCTCCGACAGGTCGGCGAAGCTGAGATCGGCGCCGTGGAGATCGGCGCCGGGGCAGTTGGCCTCGGGCCTGAGCACGCAGCCGTTGACCTTGCGCGTCGCCTGCGCCCCGCCGCCGCGTCCCAAAAGGCCCGCGACCCAGTCGCCGGCCGCAGCGAGGGCCGAGCGCTCCACGGGACAGTTGCGGCAATCGGCGGCGGCCGTCGACTGGACCCGCGCGCCTTCGACGCGGGCTCCGCCGAAATTGGCGCCGCTCAGGTCGACGCCGCGCAGCGAGGCGCCGGCGAGGTCGGCGCGCATGAGCCGCGCGCCGCGAAAATTCGCGCCGTTGACGGTCGCGTCGGCGAGATAGGCCGCGCTGAGGTCGGCGTTCTGGAAATTCGCGTCGGCGAGCGCCGCCTTGCTCAGATCCGCGCCGTAAAGGCTCGCGCCCATGAATTTCGCGCCCGAGAGCTTCGTCTGCGAAAGCTGCGCGCCGTCGAGCTTCGCGCCGGAGAGGTCGGCCCCTTCGAGATTGGCGCGCCTGAGATCGGCGCGCGTCAGGAGCGCGCCGGCGAGATTGGCGCGGCTGAGGTTGGCGTCGGCGAGCTCGACATGGCGCAGGTCGCGTCCATGCAGATCGACGCCGGGGCATTGCGTCCTGGGCGTGATCCGGCAGCCGGATTCGACGCGCACCAGGCCTTCGTCCTCCCAGTCCTCGCCCTGCGACGGCGACGCGAGCGCCAGCGCGCAGGCGACGGCGAAGGCGGCGCGAAGAAAGCGGGTCGGGGCCATGGCCTGTTCTCGCCGGACTGGTTTTTGGCGGCGCGTCGTCGCCGGCCCGTTTCCAGACGGACGGCGCCGGTCGAAGGGCGGGGCGCGTCGCGCCCCGCCGCGATCCGTCACTTGACGGCGAAGACCCAGAACGAGCCGCCCTGCGAGACGCGCTTCGTGAGGTCGGCCATGTCGCCGCCCCAGAGCGGAACCGCGCCGCCATATCCCGACGCGACGCCGACATACTGCTTGCCGTCGGCCTCCCAGGTGATGGGCGAGCTGACGATGCCGGAGCCCGTCTGGAACTTCCACAGCTCCTTGCCGGTCTTGGCGTCGAAGGCCTTGAAGTAGCCGTCGCTGGTTCCGGTGAAGACGAGGTTGCCGTGCGTCGCGAGCGTGCCGCCCCACAACGGATATTCCTCGTTCATCGACCAGACGATCTTGCCGGTGGCCGGATCGAGCGCGCGCAGCGTGCCGACATGGTCGTCATACATGCGCCTGATGCGGAAGCCCATGCCGAGATAGGCCGCGCCGGGCTTGTAGACGACCTTCTCGGTCCAGTAGTCTTCCTTCCAGTTGTTGGCCGGAATGTAGAACAGGCCGGTGTCCGGGCTGTAGGACATCGGGTTCCAGTTCTTGCCGCCGAGGAACGGCGGGGAGACCTCGACCGACTTGCCCTTGTCCTGGCCTTCCTCGGGCAGCGGCGGGCGCTGTCCCTCGACCTCGATCGGGCGTCCGGTCTTGAGGTCGAATCCCTTCGCCCAGGTGATATTGTCGACGAAGGGATAGGCGGCGAGCAGCGCCGTCGGACGGTTCGGCTCGCCGCCCGGCGCCGAGAGCTTCTCGCGGTCGGTGACGAAGAAGAAGCCGTTGCGGTCGGCGTGCGCCGACGCCTTGTGCATCTTGCCGTTCTTGTCCTTGAAGTCGAACAGGATCAGCTCGTTGTTGCCCGAGAAGTCCCAGGTGTCGTTGGGCGTGTGCTGATAGAAGCCCTTGAGGTCGCCGTTGCTCGCGTCGACATAGGCCTGGCCCGAGGTGAACAGGCTGTCGCCCGGCCACCGGGCCCAGCCGTTCCACGGCGCCGGGTTGCCGGCGCCGACGACGATCGTGTTGGCGTCGACGTCGAAGGAGGCCGACTGCCAGGGAGCGCCGCCGCCGTGGTGCCACGCTTCGACCAGCTCGCCCTTGTCGTCGCGCGGCCAGGACGGCGCCTTGGGATCGCCGGTGACGGTCGAATCCTTGCCGTCGACCGTGCCCATCGCGCCTTCGGTCAGCGGCCGCTTCCAGATCTCCTTGCCGGTCTCGGGATCGCGCGCGAAGAGATAGCCGCGCACGCCGAATTCGTCGCCCGAGGAGCCGTGGATCAGCAGCACCCTGCCCGACTTCGCGTCCTTCACGAGAGTCGGCGCGCCGGTCATGGTGTAGCCGATCTTCTGGTCGCCGAACTTCTCGCGCCAGACGACCTTGCCGGTGTCCTTGTTGAGCGCGACGATGGCGGCGTCGAGCGTGCCGAAATAGATCTTGTCGCCATAGATCGCGGCGCCGCGGTTGACGACGTCGCAGCAGGGCCGGATGTCGTCGGGCAGGCGCGCCGTGTAGCTCCAGATCTTCTTGCCGGTCTTGGCGTCGAGCGCGAACACGCGCGAATAGGAGGCGGTGACGTAGATCACGCCGTCATGAATGAGCGCCTGGGTCTCCTGGCCGCGCTGCTTCTCGTCGCCGAAGGAGAAGGACCACACGGGCTCGAGCTTGCCGACGTTGCCGGCGTTGATCTTGTCGAGTTTGCTGAACCGCTGCGCCGTCGGCGAGAAGCCGTACATCAACACGCTCTTGGTGTTGTCGGCGCCGTTCTTGATGTCGTCCCAGGTCACAGGCCCGGCGCCGGCCTGCGCCGCGAAGCCGCAATAGAGCGCGATGGCGCTCGCGGCCGTGAGAAAGCCCGTCCTCGATCGGACCTTGGTGGACATTCATCCCCTCCACTTTAAATTATTGTCGCCATCAGGACGATCGCATTGCAGATATCATGCGATTTCTGAGAAAGTCCTGAGAAGTCGCCGCGGCGGCGCTACGCCATAGGTAGCAGGCGCCGCGCCGGGCCTTTATTTGACGGCCTCCGCCGCGCCGCTCCCCGCGTCTTTCTGCGCGTCCTGCCGGGCGCTCCGCGGGCCGGCGCTGAAGGATTTGAGAAATTCCGCGCTCGGCGACAGCACCAGCGTCGGCGCGGCGTCGGCGAGCGCGGAGCGGTAGCTCTGCAACGATCTGTAGAAGCGATAGAAATCGGGGTCGCGCCCATAGGCGCCGGCGTAGAGCTCGATCGCCTGGGCGTCGGCTTCGCCGCGCACGGCGCGGCTGTTGCGCTCGGCCTCCGAGAGCAGCACCGTGCGGTCGCGATCGGCGCGCGACTTGATCTCCTGCGCCTTCTCGAAGCCCTGCGCGCGCAGCTCCTTGGCCTCGCGCACGCGCTCGGACTTCATGCGGTCGTAGATCGCCTGGCTCGTCTCGAACGGGAGGTCGGCGCGGTGAATATGCGATTCGACGATGTCGACGCCGAGCGGCTGCGCCTCGCGGCGCACGAAATCCTCGACGCGGTCGACGATGCGCGAGCGCTCCTCGGTCAGGAGCGAGCTGAGAGGCACGCGGCCGAGCTCCCGCCGCAGCGAGGAGCCAACGAGCTGGCCGAGCTGCAGGCGAGCCTGGTCGACGCTGCGCAGCGACTGGTAGAACAGCAGGGGGTCGGCGATCCTGAAGCGCGTGTAGGTGTCGACCTCGATGCGCTTCTGGTCGCCGAGGATGATCTGCTCGGCCGGCGGCTCGAGCGGCAGAAGGCGCGCGTCATAGACGACGACGACGTCGATCAGCGGCGCCTTCACATGCAGACCCGGCCGCGTCACGACGGCCACGGGCCGCCCGAAGCGGATGACGATCGCCTCGCCGCCTTCCTGCACGGTGAACAAGGCCGAGGACAGCAGCCAGACGAAGACGCCCGCAAGCGCGAGAAGGGCCAGTCTCCAGCGCATCGTCATCGGGCGGCTCCCGGCTTGTCCCTGCCTTCGGCGAGCGGCATGAACGGCACGACGTTCGAGACCTCGCCGTCGGCGGACTGGATCACGACCTTGCTCGAACGCTTCAGCAGCCCGTCGACGGCGTCCATGTAGAGGCGCCAGGAGGTCACGTCCTTGGCCTTTTCATAGGCTTTATAGACCGACAGGAAGCTCGCCGCCTCGCCGCTGGCGATGTTGACGACCTGCGCCTTGTAGGCGTCGGCCTCCTGTCTGACGCGCGCCGCGTCGCCGCGCGCGCGCGGGATGATGTCGTTCTGATAGGCTTCGGCCTCGTTGCGCGAACGCTCCTTGTCGGCCTTGGCGCGCTGCACGTCGTTGAAGGCGTCGATGACTTCGGCGGGCGGATCGACGCGCAGCAGCTGGAGCTGGGTGACGAGAACGCCCGAATGTTCGGCGTCGAGGATCGCCTGCAGCAGGTCCTTCGCCTGGTCGGCGACCTGCTGGCGCTTGTCGGACAGCACGTCCTGGATCGGCGTGCGGCTCACGACCTGGCGCAGCGAGCCCTCGGCCGCGGTCTTGAGCATGGCTTCGGGGTCCGAGATGCGGAACATGTAGTCGCCGGCGTTCTTGATCTGCCAGTAGACGACGCCGTCGGCCTCGACGATGTTTTCGTCGCCCGTCAGCATCTGGTTTTTCGCGGCGGGGCGCCCGTTGGCGTAGTCGCCGGCGTCGGCGCGGCCGAGTTCGAGCTGGCGGATCTGGGTCACATTGGGCAGCAGCACGCGCTCGATCGGCGCCGGCAGGTGATAGTGCAGGCCGGGCTCCGCCGTGTCGACCCAGCGCCCGAAGCGCAGGACGAGGCCTTCTTCGTCGGGCTGGACGTTGTAGAATCCGGTCGAGATCCAGCCGATGAACAGCACGCCGCAGAGCAGCAGCAGGCTGCGGGCGCCGAACCCGTAGGGCCGCCCGCGCGGGGCCGACGGCGTCGCGAGCGACGGAAGTTTCATGTCAGTTCTTTCCTGCGGCGAGTTCGGCGGCGACGTCGTCCGGCGCGTCGTCGCGGAGGGCGGCGTCGCCGGCCTTTTCGGCGCGGATGATGGCCGCCTGCGCGACGACGAAGACCGCCGTCAGCGCCGGCGCGACGAAGCCGAGCGCGGGCGCCTCCCGCCGCGCCCAGTCGGCGATGAGCGGGTCGTCGACGAGGATCGATCCGGCGATCCAGCCGAGCAGCGCGCCGCCGGCGAAGATGAGGGACGGATAGCGCGCGAGGACCGTGTGGACGATCGCGCTGCCGAACATGAGCATGGGGATGCTGAGCGCGAGGCCGAAAATGAGCGCGCCGACGTCGCCGCGCGCGACGGCCGCGAGCGCCACGACATTGTCGAGGCTCATCACGAAATCGGCCGCGATCACGATGAAGATCGCGTTGAGGACGTTGCGCGTCTGGCGCGCGTCCTCCTCCTGCGCGCTTTCGGCCGCGGGCTCCTGCTCCTCGCCCATCAGCTTCACGGCGATCACGATGAGCGCGAGCGCGCCGAACAGCTTGAGCCCCGGCATGACGAACAGCACGGCGACGACCGCCGCGAGCGCCACGCGCAGCAGGATCGCGACGCCCGCGCCGAAGGCGATCGCGCGCTTGACGAGATGCTGCGGCAGGCGCCGGCACGCCATGGCGATCACCACGGCGTTGTCCGCGCTGAGCAGGAGATCGATGATCACGATCTCGACGCCCGTCCAGATCAGCCCCTGCGCGCCGTCCATGTTTGTGTCCGTCCCGCCCTTGTGCGTGAGCGGCGAAGGCCCGTTTGCGGAGCGGGCCTTCGCGCCTTCCTGAGTTTTGCGCCGTCCGCCGGGGGCGGAAGGCGCGTGGCCGGTAAACCTGCGGCGCGTCCCCTGAAGCGCCTGCGCCTCGAAAGGACGCGCTAGCTGAACAGGGCGAGCAGGCCCCCCGCGACGCCGATCGCCATCGTCGTCGCGGCGCTCGCCACGACGATGGCGCGCTCGCGCCCGCGCAGTCGCAGGCGTTCCGGAAGAACGCGGCCGGCGAGGATGATGAGAAGCGTGACGACGACCGGCGACAGGATCACGTTGGCGGCCTGCGCGGCGACGGTCAGCGAGACGAGATCGGGCGTGAAGCCGACGAGAACGGCCGAGCCGCATACGGTGACGGCGAAGGCGGCGGAGACCCAGCCGCCGCCCGAAAGGTCGCGGGCGGAGCCGCCGAAGATTTCGCCGAGCCCCCAGGTGAGCGCCAGCGAGGCGACGATGACGGCGACGAGCGCCGCGCCGAGCACGCCCATGTCGAAGACAAAGGGCGAGATGTGCGGCTCGGCGTTCGAGAACGCTTCGACGATATCGCCGAGGCTGGCGAGCGGACCGCTGTCGCGCAGCGTCGTCGCCGCCGCGATCAGCACGGCGGCCGTCAGGCATTGCGTCAATGCGGCGCCGGCCGCCGTGTCCCAGCGCGCGGCGCGATAGTCGGCGGGCCCGATGCCGCGCGCGACGATCGCCGACTGCTGGTAGAAGGTCATCCACGGGCTGAACGAGGCGCCGACCACCGCCGCCGCGAGATAGCCGAATTGGGGGCTGCGCAACGGAACGTCGGCCGCCTCCCGCATGATCAAGGCGACGTCGGGCCGGGCCTGCCACGCGACGACGAAGAAGGCGGCCTCGAACGCGCCGATGGCGAGCGCGACGCGTTCGATGCGGCGGTAGGAGCCGCCGATCCGCGCGACGGCGAGGAGCGCGGCGGCGCCGGCGAGCGAGACCGGCCGCGACAGGCCGTGGACTTCGCCGATGCCGGCGACCGCCGCGAAGGCGGTGACGAGGGTTCCGAGCGCCGCGAGGACGAGCGCCGCGGCGCAGGGCGCGGCCCAGCGCAGGCCGAACTCCTGCCGCACCAGCTCGCCGAAGCCGCGCCCAGAGAAGACGCCGAGGCGGACGGCGAGCTCCTGCACGAAGTAGAGCGGGGGAATGAGCAGAAGCAGCAGCGGCAGCAGCCTGTAGCCCCAGACGCCGCCGCATTGCGCCGCCGTGGCGACGTTTCCGGGATCCGAGTCGGCGATCATCACGAGCAGGCCCGGCCCCAGCGTCGCGCAGAAACGCCGGACGCGGGCGAGCCGCGCGCCCGCCGTCCCGGTCATGGCGGGGCGCACGCGGCCCGGACGATCGAAGGCCACGCCCGCGCCGGCTAGTCGTCGACGTGCTGCGATTCGATGTAGGTGCGGATCGCCCACAGCGCTTCCTGGCTCAGCACGCCCGCAAACTTCGGCATGTAGATGCGTCCGTCGCGTTCGGCGCCGTTGATGACGCGGTAGGAGAACCACACGTCTCCCTCGTCGCCGGTCGCGAGGTAGCGCAGATCGGGCGCGATGCCGCCCGACTTCACGTCGAGGCCGTGGCAGCGCGCGCAATTCTGGTTGTAGCCCGACGCGCCGACTTCGAGCGCGCGCGCATTGCCGCGATAGGGATTCGAGCCGACCCAGTCGGGGCCGAGATCGGGCAGGCCTTTGGTCTCGACCGGTTGAGGCGCCATGTCGCCGTGGCCGAACGCCGTGGAGACGCCCGCAAGCGCGGCCGCCATCGCTACGGCCGTCAACGCCGCCCTTGCCTTGTTCATGATCGGTCAGACCTCCCTCATGTCCATCCGCGCGCCGCGCGGAGCTGCTTCGCGTCGGTCGGCGTCTGTCGCTGATTTTTCGAACTCTTAGCTTCCCAATTCTGAGAAAGTCCTGAGAAGAAGCCCGATCGCGCCTAATGCTTATGGCATAGGCGCATCGGCGCGCCGTTTGCGATCAGGACATGACAAGCGTCACATCATGTAGGTCGACGTGGCCGCTGTTGACATCCTGTCGAGCGTCGTTCACTCAATGAGGCAGGGGAGAAAAGGGCGCGTGATCGACATGACCGGGGAAACGGCCGGCGCAAGGCCCGGCTTGGCGACGGCGGTCGAAACGGCGCGCCCGGCGTCCGCCGTCGATCCGCTCGGCTCGCCGATATGGCCCGATCTCGCCAGGGATCATCTCGCAAACGCGCCGGTCGTGTTCGACCCCGCGGTCGAGGTCCTCCTGCCGCCGGTCAGCGAAGACCAGACCCAGGTTCCGATCGCGGTCGACGCGCGCCGGCTCGGCCGCGTCGACGAGATCGTCGTGATCGGCGAGCTCAATCCCTTTCCCGTCACGCTGCGGCTGCGGCCCGGCGCGGGCTGCGCCTTCGCCGGCTTCCGCATGCGCGTCGAGCAGGCGACTCCGGTCCGCGCGGCGGCGCTCAAGGACGGCGTCTGGCGCGTCGGCGGCCGTTATCTCGACGCCGCCGGCGGCGGCTGCTCGGCCAAGCCCAGGGTCTCCTCCGCGGTCGACTGGGCGCGCATCGGCGAGATTCGCGGGCGCGCCTGGCGCGAGGCCGACGGCTTCCTCCGCCTGCGCCTGCGCATCGTCCACCCGATGGACAACGGCCTGCATGACGAGCCCCTGTTCATTCTCGAAAAGCTGTCGGTCGAGGCGGCGGGCCGCACGCTGGCCGAGATCGAGCTCAAGGAGCCCGTCGCCGCCAATCCGACGCTGACGCTGCTCGTCGAGGACGTCGGCGCCGACTGGCTTCGCGTCGCGGCGCGCGACACCGACGGGCGCGGCTACGGCGCCGATCTGCCCGTGCCCGCGCGCACGGCGCTCGCCGGAGAGCTTCGATGAGCCGCGCGGCGGGCCAGGAGGTCACCCGGCGCGCGGCGC
>NZ_JBGAHM010000004.1:123720-157653 GCF_044226135.1 Methylocella sp.
CCGGCGCCTGCGCTTTCGCCGGCGCGGCGGCGGCGCCGTTTCTTCCCGCCGTCCCCGAGGCGCGCGCGGCCGAGCGCGTCTACGGTCTGCGCCCGACCCCGGTCGCCGAAGGCGTCTGGGTGGTCTATGGCGCCAATGAGCCGATCACGCCGGCGAACGGCGGCGCCATCGCCAACGTCGCCATCATCGACACCAGGGAGGGCGCCGTCGTCGTCGACGCCGGCCCGTCGCATCGCTACGGCGTCGAGCTCGCCGCCCTCGTCGAGACGCTGACCGGCAAGCCGGCGGCGCGGGTCTACATAACGCACATCCATTCCGACCACCTGTTCGGCGCCTCGGCCTTCGACATGAGCGTCCTGCGCGTCGGCGCGGGCCTGCCCGAGGACCTCAAGCGGCGCGGCGACGACATCGCGGCCGGAATGTACCGCCTCGTCGGCGACTGGATGCGCGGCACGGTCGTGCCGGCGCCCTATCTCGTCGCCGCCGACGGCGTCGAGGAGGTCGGCGGGCGCAGATTCCGCCGCCTCGCCCTGTCGGGCCACACGGCGCTCGACCTCTGTCTCTATGAGGAGACGTCCGGGCTGCTCTTTGCCGGCGACCTCGTCTTCCTCGACCGCGCCGCGACGACGCCGGACGCCGACCTTCCGCGCTGGCGCCTCTCGCTCGACACGCTCGAAGACGTGCCGCACAGGCTTCTCATCCCGGGCCATGGGCCGGTCGAGCCGGGCGCGCGCGGATTCGAGCAGACCCGCCGCTGGCTCGACCTCGTCGAAACGACGGTCGCGGACCGCTTCGACGAGGGCCTCGACGTCCTTGAAATGATCGAGACGCCGCTGCCCGACTGGACGCGGCCGATCGCCGTCGCGCGCTATGAATTCCAGCGCTCGGTCATGCACCTGCTGCCGGGCGTCGAGGAAAGCCGCCTGCCGCTTCTCGCCTGACCCGTCAAGATTTCAGCATCGTCGCAAAAGGACCGCCAATGAATCGATCCCCGCCGTTGGCGGCGCTTGTGCGCCGCCTTCTCCTCGCCGCCGCGGCGTCCGCGCCGGTCTCGGCCCACGCCTTCGAGGTGATCGAAAACCACGTCGAGCGCCCCGACCCGTGGGTCGTCAACGAATGCCGGGTCGAGGCCAGGGCGCAATGCGCCGCCGCCGACCTGCGCTTCGCCGATCTGCGCGGCGCCAATCTCAACGGCGCCGACCTCAAGGGCGCGAAGCTCGCGCGCGCCGACCTGCGCTACGCCGACCTGCGCGGCGCCGACCTTTCTGGGGCCGACCTCAGCGGCGCGCAGCTTCAATTCGTCTTCATGCAGGGCGCGAAGGCGCCGGGCGCGCTGTTCGTCGGCGCCAATCTCGACCATGCGCGGCTCGGCGGCGCCAATCTCAGCGGCGGCGACTTCACCGTCGCCAATATGGAGATGGCCCAGGCGCGGCGCGCGAATTTTCGCGGCGCGAAATTCGTCAACACCGACATGCAGGAGGCGAAGCTCGGCGAATCCGACCTGACCGGCGCCATGATGGACGGGCCGCAGATCCGCTACGCCGTCTTCGAGAACGCCTGGATGCAGGATTGCCAGGGCTGCCCGCACGACTGGCAGACGGACAAGCCGATCTGGGAGACCTATCCCGCCGCCGCGCAGAAAGACTTCGAGGCGGCCCACCCCCATCCGCGCCCGCAGTGAGGCGACGTCGTCCGGCGGCGCTGCTCGCGGCGGCGTTTCTTGCGGCGGCGCTCGCGCCCGCCAGGCGCGCCGGCGCCGCGACGCAGGACGCCGACGTCGAGACGCTGCGCGGCGCGTTCAGGGCCTGTCGCGCCATGGCCGACGCCGCGCCTCGCCTCGCCTGCTACGACGCCCTGCAGGCGCGCCTCGAACGGCCGACCTTCCAGGGCCGCCTCTCCGAGACGACGAAGCCGTTCGTGGTCTCGAGCCCCATCGTCATCCGCTACCAGAGCGACGGGCCGATCTTCGTCATGTATCTCAAGGACGAGAAAGGCGCCGTCGTGCAGAACCTGCATCTTGGCGGCGGCGGCGAGGCGAGCTTTCCGCTCGCCACGCCGGGAATCTATACGCTCGACGTCACCGGCGCCTAAAGCTGGCGGATCTGGATCGAGCCGGCGCCGGCCTCGTCTGCGCGGCGCGCCGCGCCCGCGCCGTGAGGCGGCGCGCGCTTCTCGCCGGCGGCCTGCTCGCGGTTTCTTGCGGCCTGCTTGCCGTCTCCGTCGCCCGCGCCGAGATTCACGACTATCAGATTTTGCGCCTGCTGAGCTACCGCACCGACTGCCAGCCGCTGCGCGTCGAGGCGCGCCCCGCAGCAGGCGGGACGCGCCGTTTCTTCGTCGCCTGCGACAATGAAGTGTCGTACCCGGACGGCGCGGAGGTCGTCTGCGACGATCGCGACGACGAAAACGCCTGCCGCGTGGTGACGGCGCCGGCGCGCTTCGACGCGCTGCGCCTGATGCGCTGAGCAGGCGCGACGGGCGCGGGCGGTTTCGGGAGTTGAAGAGCGGGGAGCGGCCGCGCTAGACTGGCCGCCCGCCGATTTCAAATCCCGCCATGATGACTCCCATGCCTTTCGGAAATTTCGCCCGATGACGCCCATGCGCCTCGTGGTCGCCGGCGCGGCCGGCCGCATGGGCCGGGCGCTCGTGCGCGTCGTCGCCGAAACGCAGGCGGCGCGCCTCGTCGCCGCCCTCACGCGGGAGGGCTCGCCCCTGCTCGGGCAGGACGCCGGCGCGCTCGCCGGCTGCGGCGCGCTTGGCGTTTTGCTCACGAGCGACCCGCTCAGGGCGATCGTCGACGCCGACGCCATTCTCGACTTCACCACCCCGGCCCTGACCCTGTCGCTCGCGACGCTCGCGGCCCAGGCCCGCGTCGTCCATGTGATCGGCACGACGGGTTTTGCGCCCGGGGATCTCGCCCGGCTCTCCGCCGCGGCGCGCCACGCGGTCGTCGTCCGCTCGGGCAACATGAGCCTCGGGGTCAATCTTCTTGCGGCGCTGGTCGAGCAGGCGGCGAGGGCGCTCGGCCCCGAGTTCGACGTCGAGATCGTCGAGATGCATCATCGCCTGAAGGTCGACGCGCCGTCCGGCACGGCGCTGCTGCTTGGCGAAGCTGCGGCAAAAGGCCGCGGAATCGACCTCGCCGGCCATGCCGTGCGCATGCGCGACGGCCATACGGGCGTGCGGCCGGAAGGCGCCATCGGCTTCGCCACGTTGCGCGGCGGCACGGTGGTCGGCGAGCACAGCGTGATCTTCGCCGGAACGGGCGAACGCCTCGTTCTCTCGCATGCGGCGGAGGATCGCGCCATTTTTGCGCGCGGCGCCGTCAAGGCGGCTTTGTGGGGGCGGGGCCGCAAGGCCGGGCTTTATACCATGCGCGACGTGCTGGGGCTTGGCTGAGCTGACCCTGGCCGGAGCGGGCGGCGACCGGCGCCGCTTGCGCCCGCGGCGGCTAAGCAGTATAAAAAATTGTATGGCATGTTGAAGGCTCAGGCCGCGCCCCTTAGGGGTCGGCGACGCAAAAAGACCGCGCTCCGGAAGGAGCGCGGTCTCTCAAGCGAGCTTCCCGGGGGCCTCTAGGAAGTTCGTATTACAGTTTGACGACAGCGCCCCCCGCTGTCCAGTCAAGATTGGGCGAGCCGCGCGATCGCCGGCTGCGGCGCGGCGGAAAGATCGCCGCGCGGGGCGGCGCCGAAGCCCGCCGTCGCCACCAGGGCGAGCGCGGCGCAGGCGAGCGTGAGCACCAGCAGCAGCGACACCTGAAGCTGCCGGCGCGCCGACTCCAGATCATAGCTGCGCACGAAGCCGAGATCGCCGGCGCCCGGATCGAAACGTTCCGCCAATGCCATGGTCCTGCTCCAGCGCCGCGCCGCTTCCGCCAAATTCTTCACGTCCGCCCGTCCATCTTCCTGGCGCAGGCGGCGCGCCCTTCATGTGCGCGCCCACACCGGCCGTCATCGACGTTCATTTCCGGCCACGGACGTAAACAAGCATTTGACGCGCCAACGCCGCCGTTTGGAAAAAGGTTTCAGAGTTAACGGTTTGGGCGCGTTTGTGGCCGCGCCGCCTGAAGCGGGCGCGCGCCGCGGGGCCGCGCCATGGGCGCGCCATGGGATTGCGCCATGGGATTGCGCCGGCGCGCGGCGACGCTTAAAGCGGGCCTGACCCGAAAAGACGCCGGAGCCGCCATGCCTTTCGTCGCCGACGCGCTGCTGCGCGTGAAGCCGTCCGCCACCATCGCGGTCACGCAGAAGGCGCGCGACCTCAAAAACGCCGGGCGCGAGATCATCTCGCTGTCGGTCGGCGAGCCGGATTTCGACACGCCCGACAATGTGAAGGACGCGGCGATCGCCGCGATCCGCCGCGGCGACACCAAATATACGCCGGTCGCCGGCGTCGCGCCGCTGCGCGAGGCGATCGCCGCGAAGTTCGCGCGCGAGAACGGGCTCGACTACAGGCCGTCCGAGACCATCGTCGGGACGGGCGGCAAGCATATCCTGTTCAACGCCTTCCTCGCCACGATCAATCCGGGCGACGAGGTGGTGATTCCGGCGCCCTATTGGGTGAGCTATCCCGACATGGTCCTGATCGCCGGCGGCAGGCCGGTGACGGTCGAGACGCGGCTCGAGGACGGCTTCAAGCTGCGCCCCGAAGCGCTTGAGCGGGCGATCACGCCGAAAACCAAATGGGTGCTGCTCAATTCGCCGTCGAACCCTTCGGGCGCGGCCTATGGCCATGACGAGCTGAAGGCGCTGACCGACGTCGTGCTGCGCCATGAGCATGTCTGGATCCTGACCGACGACATTTACGAACATCTCGTCTATGGCGACTTTTCCTTCGCGACGCCGGCGCAGGTCGAGCCGCGCCTGCGCCGGCGCACGCTGACCATGAACGGCGTCTCGAAATCCTACGCCATGACCGGCTGGCGCATCGGCTACGCCGCCGGCCCGGCCGAGCTCATAAAGGCGATGGAGACGCTGCAGGGCCAGCAGACCTCCGGCGCCTGCTCGATCGCGCAATGGGCCGCGGTCGAGGCGCTGAACGGGCCGCAGGATTTCATCAACGAGCGGCGCAGGATTTTCGAGACGCGGCGCGACCTCGTGGTCTCCATGCTCAACCAGGCGAACCATCTGCGCTGTCCGACGCCCGAGGGGGCGTTCTACGTCTATCCGTCCTGCGCCGGGGCGATCGGCCGGAAGACGCCGGGCGGCCAGACGATCGCGACCGACGAGGATTTCGTCTCGGCCCTGCTTGAGGCCGAGGGCGTCGCCGTGGTGCAGGGCTCGGCCTTCGGGCTCGGCCCCAATTTCCGCGTCTCCTATGCGACGTCGACCGCGCTGCTCGAAGACGCCTGCGCCAGGATCCAGAGGTTTTGCGCCAGCCTCGCCTGAGCGGCGACGCTGGCGTCGTCCTTGCTTTTCCCTTTCCGCGCGGCGTGACGGGCGGACGGCGAACGGAGGCTGGCATGTTGAGAGACGACACGGGCGGGGGCGGACGGCGCCCTTCGCGCAATGTTCTGGGCGGGCCGCTCGCCTCATGCTCGGACGATCCGCTGACGGGCTTCTTCCGCAACGGCTGCTGCGACACGGCGGCCGAGGATCTTGGCAGCCACACGGTCTGCGTCGTCGCGAGCGAGGCGTTTCTGGCCTTCTCGAAGGCGGCCGGCAACGACCTCGCCACGCCGCTGCCCGAATATGGCTTTCCCGGCGTCCGGCCCGGCGACCGCTGGTGCCTGTGCGCGCCGCGCTGGGCCGAGGCGCTCGCCGCCGGCGCGGCGCCCCGCGTCGTGCTCATGGCAACGCATGAGGGCGCGCTGGAGCACTGCCGGCTTGAGGATCTGAAGCGCCACGCCGTCGACCTGTCGTGACGGCCGGGCCGTTCAGAAAAAAGCCAGCACGTCCCGCGTGAACAGCTCCTCGACCTCGCAGATCGCGCCGGCCGGCCCGATGACCAGCGCCTGATGGCGCAGCACGCCCCAGGGCGGGGCGGGGCAGGCGGCGTCGAACAGGAGCGTCGAGGCGATGGTCCGGCGTGCGGGCGCAAGCCGGGCCGCGGCGCGCCCGAACGGCGTCGCGCCGTCGGCGAGCGCGGCCAGAACCTGCGCGTCGAGCCGGCCCGGCACATACCAGTTGCGCGCCTCGCACAGGACGCGCTCGCCATGCACGAGACGCACGGCGCGGAAGACGACGGGCTCGCGCGCGCCGACGCAAAGGCGCGCGCGCTGCGCCGGCGTCGCCTCGGCCGCCGCCGCTGCGGCGGCGCGCGCGAAAATCGGCCCGCCGCAGCGGCGCTCGAGCAGGGCGGTGGCGCTGTCGGCCGCGGCGAGGGCGGCGCTGACGCGCCGCGCCCTGGCGAAGGCGTCGTCCCCCGCAAGGCGCAAGCCGCCGCTGTCGTGATCTTCGCCCCGCGTCAAACCCGTCCTCTCGCCCCAGCCTGTCGCCCCGTCGCGGCCCGCACCTTAGACGAAAGCGGGCGGTCCGCGCCATCGCCCGCCCCGCGCCGTCGCCTTGCGCCGCGCGCAGGCCGCGCCCGCGGGCGGCGGATAATGCGGCCGGTGGACATTGCGCTGCGAAAAAGGCTAAACCTGCGCCGCCTTGAAGAAAAGGCGCATCCTCCGACAGCCGCGGCCGCGACGGCGCAAGGCCAGATGGCGCGGCGCTTCCCCGGCTCGCCGAACGATGTTCAAAAAGCTCTATCAATGGACGCTTTCGCTCGCCGAAAGCCGCCATGCGCCGACCGCGCTGTTTTTCATCGCCTTCGCGGAAAGCTCCTTCTTTCCGGTTCCGCCCGACGCCATTCTGGTGCCGATGTCGATCGCCCGCCCGGCGCGGGCCTGGACCTATGCGCTGATCTGCACCGTCGGCTCGGTGCTCGGCGCGCTGCTCGGCTACGCCATCGGCGCGCTGCTTTACGAGACGGTCGGCAAATGGCTGATCGACCTTTACCATTACGGGCCGCGCGTCGACGATCTGCGCGCGCTCTATGAGCGCTGGGGCTGGGCGGTCATTCTGGTCAAGGGCTTCACGCCCATCCCGTTCAAGCTCGTGACCATCGTGTCGGGGCTGCTCGGCTATAATCTGCCGCTGTTCGTGCTGTTGTGCATGATCACGCGCGGGGCGCGCTTCTTCGCGCTGGCGCTGCTGCTCAAATATTACGGCGAGCCGATCAAGAAGCTGCTCGACAAATATTTCGGCTGGTTCCTGCTGATCCTCGCCGCCGCCGTCGTGCTGGGCTTCTGGCTCGCCGGAAAATCCTTCTAGGCGTTTTCAGGAAAAGTTGCCGACTTTCACGTTAAGAAAATGCGCAAAAACAAAAAGTTAGAGCGCGTTCGCGACGTGCCGAAGTTCGACTGCGCTCTGGGCGACCTTTGGCCGGACAAAACCGTTCGGCCGGACGAAAATCGCTCCGGATTCAAGGTGTAAGGCGCGCCATGCCCCGTTTGTTCGACCAGACCCGGACTGCCGCCCTCATTCTCGCCGTCGCCGCCGCGACCCTCGGCGGGGCGTGGATCTTCCAGGCGCTGGGCCATGCGCCGTGCGAGCTCTGCCTCAAGCAGCGCATCCCCTATTATGCCGGCGTCCCGCTCGCGGCGCTCGCGCTCGCCCTTGCGCGTGCGGGCCTGGGGGGCGCGGCGCAGGCCGCGCTCGCGGCGCTCGCCCTGCTGTTTGCGGGGAGCGCCGTCTTCGGCGCCTATCACGCCGGCGTCGAATGGGGGGTCTGGCCCGGCCCGTCCGACTGCGCCGGGCCGATCGGCCGCATCGGCTCGACAAACGATTTGTTGAGACAGCTTCAGGCCGTGAAGGTCGTGCGCTGCGACGAAGTGACGCTGCGCGTCTTCGGCCTGTCGCTCGCCGTCTGGAACGCGCTGATTTCCCTGTCGCTCGCCGTCGTGGCGGGGCTGGGCGCGACGCGGCCCGCGCAAGGCGCGCGTTCAAGTCTAGGCCATTTGCGCTAGCGCCTTTTCCTCTCAGGCAAACTCGGGCATTTTAAAGAAAAACATGGTCTGGAGGACGCCCGATGGATTCATTTGCGACGCTCAGCGCCGTTCAACTTGACCGTTTCGCCGCTTTTCCTGAAAAATTCGCCGACAATCCTTTTCGGGCCGTCGCGCTCGGCGCGCTGCAACGCCGCAACGCCGCGCTCGACGCGATCTTCTATGACGTCGCCGCGGTGACCGAAGATGAAATTCCAAACCTCGCCTTCTGGCTCGCGCGCGAAGGCGCCATCCTCGTCGCGCCGCCGACCGGATCAGGGCTGATCCGGGTGTTTCTGAGCGTCGAGGAGTTTTTCGCCGCGCAGGAGAAAGTGGGCGCGCTCGCGGTCGCGGGCGTCGGCAGCTCCGCGCTCGGCGCCGCGGCCTTCGCGCGCAACGTCGCCGACGCGATCGGCGAGCCGGCCGCCGCGGTGGTTTCGGGCTATGGCCTCGCCGACGTGCTGACCGAAGCCTTCGGCGGCTTCTTCTGGTTCGGCGGCCTCAACAGCCTGCGTCACCTGTTCGAGCCGCTCGACGCGCTGACCAAGCGCCTGTCCCGCACGGAGCAGACCCTTGAGGCGGGCGCGGCCTTCGCGCGCACCAGCAAGGACACCGAGACGCTGATCGCGCTGCTCGGCGACGAGCGCTTCGCGACCGATCTGCTCGTCGGCCATTCCAAGGGCAATCTCGTGATCTCGGAGGCGCTTTACGCGCTTGCGGCCGAGAACCCGCTGCGCACCGCGCGGCTCGCCTCGCAGCTTCGCATCGTCACCTTCAGCGCCAAGATCGGCATGCCGGCGCCCTATCAGAACGTGATCGACGTGATGGGCTCGCTCGACTGGTTCGGCGCGCTCAATTCGCGCCCCGACATCAAGGCCGACGTCGTCGTGCAGGGCGCCTGGCACAGCGCCAACCCGTCCTTTCCGCTCGGCATGGGGATCAAGGTCGCCGAGACCCTGCGCGCGGCGCTCGACCGTTTCGGGACGCGGCCGACGGCCCACTCGAACGTCAGGCTCGCCGCCGCCCTCGACGCGCCGCAGGTCCTGACGGCGGCGCTGCGCGCGGCGGAATAGGGGGCGGGCCGCGGCCCGCCGTTTTCGCCCGCTCCCTTACCCGCCAAAAGCTCAGTCGCCTGCGAAAAACTCAGTCTTCGAGCGCGGCGAGGCGCGCCCGGGCGCGCAGCTTCTCGGTCTCGCTCTTGAGCTGGCCGCAGGCGGCGAGGATGTCGCGTCCGCGCGGGGTCCGCACCGGGCTTGCGTAGCCCGCGCTGAACACGATGTCGGAGAAGGCCGAGATGGTCTTCTCGTCGGAACATTCGTAAGGAGAGCCGGGCCAGGGGTTGAACGGGATGAGGTTGATCTTGGCCGGCAGGCCTTTCAGCAGCCGCACCAGCTCGCGCGCCTCGGCCGGCGAATCGTTGATCCCCTTCAGCATCACATATTCAAAGGTGACGCGCCGCGCGTTGGAGGCGCCGGGATAGGCGCGGCAGGCGGCGATGAGCTCGGCGATCGGATATTTCTTGTTGAGCGGCACCAGCCGGTCGCGCAGTTCGTCGCGCACGGCGTGCAGCGAAATCGCCAGCATGGCGCCGGACCGCGCGCCAAGCTCCCCAAGCCGCGGCGCGACGCCGGCGCTCGACACGGTGACGCGCCGGCGCGACAGCGACAGCCCGTCGCCGTCCGACATCACGCCGATCGCCTCGACCACGGCGTCGAGATTGTAGAGCGGCTCGCCCATGCCCATGAACACGACGTTCGACACGAAGCGCGAGCCTTCGCCCGGAACCTTGCCGTCGGCGGGCGGCGCGCGGCCCGGAAAATCGCCGAGGCGGTCGCGCGCGACGAGAAGCTGGCCGACGATCTCGGCCGTCGTCAGGTTGCGCACGAATTTCTGCGTGCCGGTGTGGCAGAAGGAACAGGTCAGCGTGCAGCCGACCTGGCTCGACACGCACAGCGTGCCGCGGTCGTGCTCGGGGATATAGACGCATTCGACCTCGGCGCTGCGGCCGTCGACCGGCGGCAGGCGGATCAGCCATTTGCGCGTGCCGTCGACCGAAAGCTGCTCGCTGACCGCCTGCGGCCGCGCCAGCGAAAAACGCTCGCCGAGCGCGCCGCGCAGCCCCTTGCCGACGTTCAGCATGTCGTCGAACGAGGCGGCGCCGCGCTGGTAGATCCAGCCCCAGAGCTGCGCCACGCGCATGCGGATCTCGCGCTCGGGCGTTCCGAGCGCGCGCAGCGCGTCGGCGAGCTCGGCGCGCGTCGCGCCGGCGAGGCTCGGCTTCGCCGCGCCGGTCGCGACGGACGCCGGAGCCGCCGCGAGATCGGGCGTTTCCGCGCCCGGAACCGGGGCGGCCTGTTCACGTTTCAGCAAGGTCATGCGGCCGCATAGCACAAAGCGGCGAATTTCTCTATTGTCGTGAAGCGTCTTCCTTTATTCGTCACCGCGATCCCGCATCGCACAAAGGACGCGCCCTTGCCCCCATCCGCCCGCCCGCGCACGCCAGGCCCCCGCTCCCCGGCGCAGCCCACGCGCCTGACGCGCGCCGCGACCCTCCCGCTCGCCGCCGCCATCGGCCTTTGCGCCGGGCAAGCCGACGCGCAGGAGCCCGCCGCCCTCCCTTCGATCACCGTGGTCGGGGAGGCGCGCGCCGAAGTGCCGCCTGACGTCGCCGTGCTGAGCTTCGCGGTCTCGACCGAGAAGAAGACCGCGGTCGACGCGGCGGAGGCCAACGCCCGGGCGACGCAGGCGGTGATCGCCGAGGTCAGGGCCGAAGGCGTCGAGCCGCGCGACATCCGCACGCTCGGGGTCACGCTCATTCCGCTCTATGACGACGAGCGCGACCCCGCCGGGCGGCTCGTCAGGCGCACGGCGCGCGGCTATGAGGCGCGCAACGAGATCAGCGTGCGCCTGCGCCAGCTCGACCGCGTCGGCGCGCTGGCGCGGCGCTGGATCGAATCGGGCGCGAACCGGTTCGACGGCGTCTATTTCGACGTCGAGAACAAGGAGGCGGCGCTCGACGCGCTGCGCGGCGAGGCGATGCGCGACGCCGAGCGCAAGGCCGACGCCTATATCAAGGGCTTCAAGGTCAAGCTCGGCCGCATCCTGTCCATTGCGCCGCGCGGCGCCGGGCCGCGTCCGGTCGCCATGGCCATGGCCCGCGCCGACAAGGCCGGCGGGGCCGGGACGGCGATCCCGATCGAGCCCGGCGTCGAGACGCTGAGCGTCGAGGTCGAGGCGCGCTGGGAGCTGCTGCCCGATTAAGCGCCGGGGTCGTCGGACGGGCGCGCGCCCTTCAGCGCGTCGGCGAGCCGCATTTGCGCCGAGCCGGGGCGCAGCGGCTTCTGCTGGCTCTCATGCGGGGCCCAGCCCGAGACATAAATCAGCTCGAAGGTCGCGCGCAGCCGCCCGTCGGAATCCGAGAATCTTTCAGCGTAAATCTCGGCCGCGCGCAAGAACAGGGCGCGCCGCGTCGGCGTCCTGAGCCGCGCGGACAGCGTGTTGGCCGCGCCCATGGCGCGCAGGTCGGCCGTCAGCCGGAACATGTCGCCATAGCGCACGACGGTCGTCTCGGCGTCGGCGACGGGCAGGGCGAACCCCGCCCGCTGCAACAGCCCGCCCATGTCGCGCACGTCGGCGAAGGGGAAGACGCGCGGGCTCGCCCCGCCCGAAATCTCGGCCTCGGCGGCGGCGAGCGCGGCGCGCAGCTCATGCAGGCTGCGCCCGCCGACGAGGCAGCCGAGGAACAGCCCGTCGGGCCGCAGCGCGCGGCGCGCCTGCGCGAGCGCGCCCGGCAGGTCATGAACCCCCTGCAGCGCCAGCGCGCTGACCGCGAGGTCGAAGCTTTCGGGCGCAAAGGGCTGCGCCTCCTCGTCGCCCACAAGGTTGAGCGTCCCGCCGCGCGCGGTCTCGCGCAGAGGCGCCATGCGCGCGAAAACGCGCCCGCCGAGGCTCTCGGCGAGCAGCGGCGTCGGCGTGCCGAGGTCGAGCGCGGCGCAAAAGGCGCGATTGACGAGGGAGAGCCGGTCGCAGATCCCCTCGACGGCGAGACGCAGCAGAAAATCCTCGAAACCCGGGGCGAGCGCCCGCGCGAGGCGGCGGCGCCCGAGGGCGCGGTCAAAGAGGGGATCGGTCATTTTGGTCTCGCGCAGGTCTCGTGTCCGGTTCGTCGGCGCGTCTCGCCGCAACGCCAAAACCCGCTGGAACAGCCCTGCGGGCTTGACTATAGTGGCGCGGGCGCCGCGTCAAAAAGTCCCGGCCCGCCCCCGTTCGCGCCGCGCCGCACGCGTGGCGCGAGCGCGCCCAGATCCGCGCCAGCCGCGCCCCAAGGAGAGACGGACGCCCGCATGAACAAGGTTTTCCCGGACGCCAACGCGGCGCTGGCCGGCCTCGTCAAGGACGGCATCACGGTGATGTGCGGAGGCTTCGGCCTCTGCGGCATTCCGAGCGCGCTCATCCACGCCCTGCGCGACACGGGCGCCACGGGCTTCACCGTGGTCTCGAACAACGCCGGCGTCGACGGCGCAGGTCTCGGCCTGCTGCTCGAGACCCGCCAGATCAAAAAGATGGTCTCGTCCTATGTCGGCGAGAACAAGCTGTTCGAGAAACTCTATCTCTCGGGCGAGCTCGAGCTCGAGTTCAATCCGCAGGGCACGCTCGCCGAGCGCATCCGGGCGGGCGGGGCGGGGATCCCGGCCTTCTTCACCAAGACCGGCGTCGGCACGGTGATCGCCGACGGCAAGGAGATCCGCGAGTTCGACGGCCACGCCTATGTCATGGAGCGCGGCATCGTCGCCGACCTCTCGCTGGTCCACGCCTGGAAGGGCGACGCCGAGGGCAATCTCGTCTTCCGCAAGACCGCGCGCAATTTCAATCCGATGATGGCGACGGCCGGCAGGGTCACGGTCGCCCAGGTCGAGCACCTCGTGCCGGCGGGCGAGATCGACCCCGACGAGATCCACACGCCCGGCATCTTCGTGCAGCGCGTCGTGCATACGCCGAACGTCGAGAAGATGATCGAGAAGCGGACGACGCGGCCGCGCGCGGCCTAGCGCCTGCGGGCGCGCCTGACCCATCAGAGTTCCAAGGAGCGAAGACACATGGCCTGGACCAGGGACGAAATGGCGGCCGAGGCGGCCAAGGAGCTGCGCGACGGCTTTTACGTCAATCTCGGCATCGGCATCCCGACGCTCGTCGCCAATTTCATTCCGCCCGGCATGAACGTGCAGCTCCAGAGCGAGAACGGCATGCTCGGCATGGGGCCCTTCCCCTATGAGGGCGAAGAAGACGCCGACCTCATCAACGCCGGCAAGCAGACCATCACCGAGCTGCCGACGACGAGCTTCTTCTCCTCGGCCGACAGCTTCGGCATGATCCGCGGCGGCCATATCGACCTCGCCATCCTGGGCGCCATGGAGGTCACCGAAAAGGGCGACCTCGCCAACTGGATGATTCCCGGCAAGATGGTCAAGGGCATGGGCGGCGCGATGGACCTCGTCGCCGGCGTCAAGCGCGTCGTCGTGGTCATGGAGCATGTCGCCAAGGGCCAGTCGAAGCTGCTCCACGCCTGCACCCTGCCGCTCACCGGCTCGGCCGTGGTCGACCGCGTCATCACCGACCTCGCCGTGTTCGACATCGACAAGGACGGCGGGACGGGCATGACGCTGGCGCGTCTCGCCCCCGGCGTCACGGTCGACGAGATCAAGGCCAAGACCGAGGCGAATTTCACCGTCTCGCCGACGCTCGAGGCGCAGGCCGCCTGAACGGGCCCGGCCCGTCAGCCCACCCGGGCGAAGGTCAGCACGTCGACCCGCGCGGCTCCCGCGCGCAGCAGCGCGCGGGCGGCGGCGTTGGCCGTCGCCCCCGACGTCAGCACGTCGTCGATCAGCACGACGTTGCGCCCCTCGATCCGCGCCGCCTGCGCCTCCTCCACCCTGAACGCGCCCTGGAGATTGAGCGCGCGCTGCGTCCGCGTGAGGCGCACCTGCGTCTTCGTCGCCTTGACGCGCGCGAGGCCGAAGGGGTCGACCGGGATTCCGCTTTCGGCCGAGACGGCTTCGGCCAGCGCCATCGCCTGATTGTAGCGCCGCCCGAACAGGCGCCAGCGGTGCAGCGGCACGGGGACAAGGACGTCGGCGTCGGCGAGCAGCTCGGCGCCGGCGCGCGCCATCCACGCGCCCATCGGCCGGGCGATCTCCAGACGGTCGTAATATTTCAGCCGGTGCACGAGCAGCCGCGCCGGCCCGTCGTCGAATTCGACCGCAGCGCGCGCCCGCGCGAAAACCGGCGGATGGGCGACGGCCTCGGGCGACAGCAGCCCCTCGCCGAGATCGACCGCGAAGGGCGCGCCGAGGCGCTCGCAATAGGGGCGCTCGATGAAGCGCGTCTTGGTCCAGCAGGAGGGGCAGAGCGCCGACCGGCTCGCGACCGCGGCGCGGCAGGCGATGCAGCAGGGCGGAAAGACGAGGTCGAAGGCTTCGGCGCGCAGCGCGGCGAAGGCCGGCCTGAGGCGGCGCGCCGTCTCGCCCGCCCGCGCGGCGAGGGCGGCGAGAACGGCGCTCTGGCGCTCCGGCGCGGCGGCGCGCTCCGGCCCGGGCGGCGTTTCGGCCTCGAAGGGAAGGCGCTCGTCGGGCGCGCTCATAACGGCGCGCCGCATTCGGCCTCGACGAGGCGGCGCGACAGCGCCTGAAGCGCGTCGAGCGTCGCGCGCCCCCGCTCGGGCAGGCGCGTCCCGCCCACGGCGTCGATCGGCGCGACAAGGCGCAGGCTGTTGGTCATGAAGGCGGCGTCGGCGCGCAAAAGCTCGTCGAGGCCGAAGGAGCGCGCGCGCGGGACGAGGCCGAGGGCCGGCGCCTGTTCAAGCACAAGCGCGCGCATGATCCCGGGCAGCACGCCGTCGTCGAGCGGCGGCGTCGCCAGCTCGTCGCCGAACAGGGCGAAGACATTGCCCACGCCGGCGCAGGCGACGCGCCCGGCGCCGTTGAGGAACAGCGCGTCGTCGAAGCCCGCGGCCGCGGCCTCGCGCATCGCGAGAATGGCGTCGAGATAGGAGAGCGCCTTGACGCGGGAGGCGGGCGAGGTCTCGTTGCGGCGGATCGGGGCGAGGTGCAGACGCAGGCGCGGGAAGGGCGCGGCGGCATAGGGCGTGAGCGCGCCGAACACGACAGGTTTTTGCGCGCCCAGAGGGTTGAGCCCGCGCAGCCCCGCGCCGCGCGTGACGGTCACCCGCAGACTATGGCGCGCGCCATGAGCCTCGAGCGCGTCCATGCAGGCGCGCGCGCGCGCGATCGGCGCGTCGATCCCGAGCAGGGCGAGGCCGTCTTCGAGGCGCGCGAGATGAGCCTCCTTGCGGAACACGCGGCCGTTCAGCGCGAGCGCGGTGTCGAACAGGCCGTCGCCGAGGGTGAGGCCGCGGTCGGCGAGGTCGAACGGGGCGCGGGAGGCGTCGAGCGTCGCGCCGTCGATCCAGTACATGACCCGAGGCCTTTGCGCGCTGCGCCGGGCGCATGACGCCCGTCAGCAAGATGTCGGGACGAAACCCGCGCCTGGCTCCCGCCGCGGAGCGGACTCTAGTTTTTTGCGGCGCGGGCGCGCCGCGGCGCGGCCTTCGGGGGCGTTGGCGCGGCCTTTGGCGCGGTCTTCGCGGGCGTTGGCGCGGCTTTTGGCGCGGCCTTTGCGGGCGTTGGCGCGGCCTTTGCGGACGCGATCTTCGCGGGCGCCGGCGCGGCCGCAGGGACGGCGGCGAGCCCGGCGAAGCTGCGCGCGGCGTCGCGCCCCTGTGCGAGAATGCGGTCGGACAGGGCCTTGTCGGTGACGACGCGGGCAAGCTGCAGCACGCCCGACATCTGCCCGTAAAGCCCATAGGCGAGGGCGAGGCGGTCCTCGGCGGAGCCCTTTTCGGGCAGACCCGAGGCGACGCGCGCGGCGAGGCGGCCGAAATCTTTGGCGAAGGCGGTCCGCGTCGCGCGCGGGCGGCGCGACAGCTCCGGCGCAAGCGCCGCGAGCGCGCATCCCGAGCCCGGCTTGTCGCGATGCGACGGCGACAGATACTGGTCGATGAAGGCGCCAAGATCGAGCGGCGCGCCCTCGGCGCCGTCATAGACGCGCCCGCCGGCGAGGGCCGCGAGCAGGGCCTCCTTGACCAGCGCCTCCTTGGAGGCGAAATGCGCGTAGAAGCCGCCATGGGTCAGGCCGGCGTCGGCCATCAGCGAGGCGACGCCGACGCCGTCGACGCCTTGGGCGCGGAACCGTTGCGCGGCGATCTCGACGACGCGGCGATGGGTCTCGGCCTTGTGGCCCTTTTCATATCTCGCCATCGATGGGACCTTGCGCAGTTCGTTCCCGGCGCGACGCGCGCGCGACGCCGCGGGGCCGCTCCGAATCATGCCGCCCAGATAGGATGATCATGATAATTGAAGACGGCGGCCGTCGCAACGCCGCGCGCCGCGCGGCCAGGCCGGAGCGGACCAGCCGGAGCGGCCGCCTAGCCGGCTCCGCCGTCATTGGCGCTGTTGAGCTCCTCGAGCTCGATCGTCGCGTCGTCGCCGAGCGCGCTCTTGCGCCTCACGCCGGGACGACCGTCGCCGAGCAGTTCGACGCCGGCGGCCTCGATCGCGGCGGCGACCGCCTCGACCTGCGGCGCGGGCGCGTCGATCTGGCCGGGGCCCGCCTCCATGGCCGCGATGGCGGCCTCCGCGACGCCGCTCTCCCTGGAAAGATCGGCGAGGGAAAAGCCGAGAAGAGCGCGGGCCGCCGCGAGCTGTCGTCCGGTGCTGAGCATGGGATCTCCGGAATTTCTGGAAACGGCCGGGGCGGCGCGCCCCGGCCCCGCTCGAGTCAACGCGCGAGCGGGCGTTTTGGACGGCGCGGCCGGCGCGGAATTTAATCGCCCTCCGGTGTTGCGTTGCAGCGAAACCCTGGTCTAAGCATGGATCTGCGCCGCGAGTTTGTCATGAACCCCTGCTAAACCGCGCGGTGAATTCGGCCGGCGCGCCTCAGTCAAGGCCGGGCCGCCCGCGGCCGGCCGCCCGGAGAACGCCGTGACAAAACTGACCGAAAGCGACGCTTTTCCCCAGATCTGGGCGCCCGACACACGGGTCGGCGACATGTTGCGCGGCCGCAAGGGCCTCGTCGTCGGCGTCGCCAACGCCGACAGCATCGCCTATGGCTGCGCCGCGAGCCTCAAGGCGCTGGGCGCGAGCCTCGCCGTCACCTATCTCAACGAAAAGGCCGAGCGCTTCGTGCGCCCGCTCGCCGAAGGGCTCGACGCCGAGCTGATCCTGCCGCTCGACGTCGAGAAGCCGGGCGAGATGGAGGCCGCGTTCGAGGCGATCCGCAAAAGCTGGGGCCGGCTCGATTTCGTCATTCATTCCATCGCCTTCGCGCCGCGCGACGACCTTCATGGAAGAGTGATCGACTGCTCGCTCCAGGGCTTTCAGCAGGCCATGGCGGTGTCGTGCCATTCGTTCCTGACCATGGCCCGCCTCGCCGAGCCGCTGATGACCGAGGGCGGCGCGCTGCTGACCATGAGCTATTACGGCGCCGACAAGGTGGTCAATAATTACAACATGATGGGCCCGGTCAAGGCGGCGCTCGAGGCGAGCGTGCGCTACGCCGCGGCCGAACTCGGCCAAAAGGGGATCCGCGTCTTCGCCGTCTCGCCCGGCCCGCTCAAGACGCGCGCGGCGAGCGGCATCGCGGCCTTCGACGAGCTGATCGACGCCGCCGTCGAGCGCGCGCCGAGCCATCGCCTCGTCGACATCGCGGAAGTCGGGCGCACGGTCGCCTTCCTCGTCAGCGGCGCGGCCTCGGGCATGACCGGGGCCACGATCTATGTCGACGCGGGGCTCAGCATCGTCGCCTGAGGCGGCGCGAAAGCGAGATCCGCGCCGCGACGCGCAAGGTTTGGACAAGCTCCGTCGAACAAGGTCCGTCGAACAAGGAAAGACCGCGATGAACGTGCCTTTCAAACCGAACGATCCCGTCGTCTTTCCCGCGCTTGGATGGAAGGAGCGGGGCGAGCGCCTCACGCGGGAGATGAACGAGGCGGCGGCGCTGTCGCAGTCGCTCTACGACCTGCGGTCGGGCCACGCGCGCCGCATTCGCGAGCAGCATGGCGCGACCACCGAGGCGCTGGCGGCGAAATTCAGCAAGACCTGGGCGGAGCGCCGCCAGCCGCTCGACCTGGTGCGCGACTTCGCCGACTACGTCTATGACTTCGCCCAGCGCGCGGCGCTTTACGCCGACATCATGCGCGAGGTCGGCGACGCCTTCAACGCCCAGTCGGAGGGCGAGCGCCGCCCCGTGCTCGTCTATGACTATGAAGTGCTGATCGACGGCCGCAAGATGGAGCGGCCGGTCAATTACGTGCTCGCGCGCATCATTCCCCCGGACGGGACGCCGGTCGATCCGCTGCGCCGTCCCTTCATAATCATCGATCCGCGCGCGGGCCACGGCCCCGGCATCGGCGGCTTCAAGCTTGACAGCGAGGTCGGCGTCGCCCTCGCCCACGGCCACGCCGTCTATTTCGTCATGTTCTTCCCCGCCCCGGAGCCCGGCCAGACGCTCGCCGACGTGTGCGCGGCGGAAGGCGCTTTCGTGCGCGAGGTGTCGCGTCGCCATCCGGGCGCGGCGAATCCCGCGGTGCTCGGCAACTGCCAGGGCGGCTGGGCCGCGGCGCTGGTCGCGGCGGTCAACCCCTACGTCACCGGGCCCATCGTGCTGAACGGCGCGCCGCTCAGCTACTGGGGCGGCAAGCGGGGCGAGAATCCGCTGCGCTACAAGGGCGGCCTCGTCGGCGGAGCGGCCCCCACGCTCATGGCCTGCGATCTGGCGAACGGCCAGTTCGACGGCGCGAACCTTGTCCTCAATTTCGAACAGATGAATCCGGGCAACACCTGGTTCATGAAATATTACAACGTCTTCTCGAAAGTCGACAGCGAGGGGCCGCGGTTCAAGGCGTTCGAGCGCTGGTGGTCGTCGTTCTACAATATGAACGAAGCCGAGATGCGCTGGATCGTCGAGAATCTGTTCATCGGCAACCGGCTCGAGCAGGGCACGGCGCGTCTCGGCGCGCTCGGCGCGCTCGATCTGCGCCACATCCGCTCGCCGATCGTCGTTTTCGCCTCGAAGGGCGACGACATCACGCCGCCGCCGCAGGCGCTCGGCTGGATCTCGAAAGTCTATCGCGACGAGCGCGAAATCCGCGCCCGCGGCCAGAAGATCATCTACATCGTCCATGAGGAGATCGGGCATCTCGGCATCTTCGTCTCGGCGAAGGTGGCGCTGAAGGAGCATGACCGGATCGTCGGCATGCTCGACGCGATCGAGGCGCTTTCGCCGGGTCTCTATGAGATGCAGATCGAGCAGCTCGAGCCCAAAAACGGCGAGCCGCAATATCTTGTGGGCTTCGAGGAGCGCCGGCTGTCCGACCTCGCCGTCTATGGCGTCGGCGACGACGACACGCCCTTCAAGGTCGTCGCGCGCCTCTCCGACTATGGCGTGGACGTCTACGAGCTCTACATGCGCCCCTTCGTGCAGGCCATGTCCTCGCCGGCGTTGGCGCAGGCGCAGGCGCGGATGCATCCGCTGCGCGCCCGCCGCTCGCTCGTCTCAAGCAAGAATCCGGTCGTGGCGGCGATCGCGCCGGTCGCCGAGGCGGTTCGCGCGGCCCGCCGGCCGGTCAAGCCCGGCAATCCCTTCTTCGAGACGGAGAAGATCTTCGCGGCCATGATCGAAGACACGATGGACTTCTGGCGCGACCTGCGCGGCGCGGCCGAGGAATGGGCGTTCTTCGCCGTCTATTCTAACCCGCTGCTTGCGCGCATCGTCGAGGACGACCCCAAGAGGCCCGCGAACGACGTCGCCGACGAGCTGCGCGAATTGCCCAAGGTGCGCGACGCCCTCGCGGCGATCCGCGAGGGCGGCTTCGCCGCGGCGGTGATCCGCATGCTGATCCTGCTCGCGCGGGCGCGCGGCGAGGTCCGCCAGACCCGCCTCGAGCGCTCCAACGCGACGCTGCAGACGACCGAGCCCTTCGCCAGCCTCGGCGAGGAGGGCCGCGCCAATCTGATCCACCAGCAGGCGCTGATCGTCGACTTCGAGCCCGAGGCGGCGATCACGACCCTGCCGGACATGATTCCGACCGAGGACGAACGCCGTCGCGCGCTCGACGTCCTCCGCTACGTCGTCGGCGACGTCTCCGAGATGAACGATCGCACCCTGGCCATGGTCGGGCGGCTGCGCGCCGAGTTCGGCCTGTCCGCGCAGGGGATGCCGGTCGAAACCGACGTGGCCGGCGCCATGCCCGCCTTCGAGAACGTGGAGGCCGCGCAGTGACCCTGTCAAACCGCCTGTTCGACGAAATCGCCGTCGGCGACACGGCCGCGACGAAGCGCGTCGTCGCCCCGGACGATCTCTACGTCTTCGCCCATGTGAGCGGCAATCTCAATCCGCTCAACCTGCCGCATGCGCCGGGGGAGGACGCCGAAGGCCAGAACGTCGCGCCCTCGATGTGGATCGGCTCGCTTTTCTCCTCCGTGCTCGGCAATCTGCTGCCCGGTCCCGGCACGGTCTATGAGGCGCAGAGCCTGCGCTTCCACGCCCGCGCCGAAGTCGGCGACGAGCTCGCGGTGAAAGTCGAAGTCATCGAGCGCCGCGCGCCGCGCACGATCGTGCTGGCGACGCGGATCGAGCGCGCCGGGACGCTGATCGCCGACGGCGTCGCCGAGGTGCGCGCGCCCGAGGAGCGGCGCGTCGTCGCCGACGTCGCCCTGCCGGGGCTGACGGTCTCGCGCCATCGCAACATGGCGCGCATGCTCGACGCCTGCGCCGGGCTCGACGCCATGCCGACGGCCGTGGTCGCCCCCGAGGAGGAGAACGCGCTGCTCGGCGCCCTCGCCGGCGGCCGCGAAAGGCTCATCGTGCCGATCCTGATCGGCGACGAGGCGAAGATCCGCGAGATCGCCAAGGCGCATGGCGCGGACCTTTCCGGCGTCGCCATCGAGAATGTGGAGAGCCATGACAAGGCGGCGGCGAGAGCCGTGGAGCTTGTCGGGCTCGGCCAGGCCCGGGCGGTCATGAAGGGCCATCTGCATTCCGACGAGCTGCTGCGCCATGTCGTGAAGTCGCAGGGCGGCCTTCGCACCTCCCGCCGCGTCAGCCATGTCTTCGTCATGGACGCGCCGACGCTGCCGAACCTGCTGCTCGTGACCGACGCCGCGATCAACATCGCGCCGACGCTCGAAGAGAAAGTCGACATCGTGCAGAACGCCATCGACCTCGGCCGCGCGCTCGGTCTCGCGAAGCCCAAGGTCGGCGTGCTCTCCGCCGTCGAGCTGGTCAATCCGAAGATCCAGTCCACGCTTGACGCCGCCGCCCTCTCCAAGATGAGCGAGCGCGGCCAGATCACGGGCGGCGTCGTCGACGGGCCGCTCGCCATGGACAACGCCATCAGCATCTCGGCCGCGCGCACCAAGGGGCTGACCTCGCTCGTCGCCGGCCGCGCCGACATTCTCGTCGCGCCCAATCTCGAATCCGGCAACATCCTCGCCAAGGAGCTGACCTACGCCGCCCAGGCCGAGGGCGCGGGGCTTGTGCTCGGGGCGCGGGCCCCGGTCATGCTGACGAGCCGCGCCGACGACGAAGGCTCGCGCCTGTTCTCCTGCGCCGTCGCCGTGCTCTACGCGCACTGGCTCCAGACGGGCGAAAGCGCCGTGGCCGCCACCGAGGGCAAGACGCCATGAGCGCCATCGCCAACCGCTGCGTCATCACGCTCAACGCCGGCTCCTCCTCGATCAAATTCGCCCTGTTCGAAGAGGTCAGCGACGCGCTCAAGCCGCACGCCGTCGGGCTCGCCGAAATGGCCGGAGAGGAGCGCCGCCTGACCATCAGGGACGGCGCCGGCGAGATCATCCATCAGGCGAAACGTCAGGAACGCAGCGACGTTCCCTTCCACGCCGAGGCGCTGCGCCGCATTCTCTCCTGGCGCCAGGGCGCCTTCCCCAACGCCAATGTCGTCGCGGCCGGCCATCGCGTGGTCCATGGCGGCGTCAATCACGCCGCCCCGGCGCTCGTCACCGACGCCGTCCTCAAGGACCTCGAGGCGCTGATCCCGCTGGCGCCGCTGCACCAGCCCTACAACATCGCCGGCATCGTCGGCGCGCGCGAAGCCTGGCCGCATGTCGCGCAGGTCGCCTGCTTCGACACGGCGTTCCATCGCTCGCATCCTTATGTGAACGACACTTTCGCTCTGCCGCGCGAGCTTTATGACGAAGGCGTCCGCCGTTACGGCTTCCACGGCCTCTCCTACGAATATGTCACGCGCAAGCTGCGCGAGATCGCGCCGCTGCACGCCGCCGGACGCGTCGTCGTCGCCCATCTCGGCAATGGCGCCTCCATGTGCGCGATCCGCGACGGGCTTTCGGTCGCAAGCTCAATGGGCTTCACGGCGCTCGACGGCCTGCCGATGGGCACGCGCTGCGGCCAGCTCGATCCCGGCGTCGTGCTCTATCTGATGCAGGAAAAGAAGATGAGCGCCGACGAAATCGTCGACCTGCTCTACAAGCGCTCCGGCCTGCTCGGTCTTTCCGGCTTTTCGAACGACATGCGCGAACTGCTCGCCTCCGAGCGGCCGGAGGCGCAGCAGGCGATCGAATATTTCGTCTTCCGCATCCGCCGCGAGCTCGGCGGCCTCGCCGCCGTGCTGAAGGGCATCGACGCCATCGTTTTCTGCGGCGGCATTGGCGAAAACGCCTGGCAGGTGCGCGAGCGCGCGCTCGAAGGCATGGAATGGATCGGCGTCGAGCTCGACCGGACCTCCAATCGCGCTAATGAGGAGATCATCTCGTCAGAGCGGTCGCGCACGCGCGTCTTCGTCGTCAAGACCAACGAAGAGGCGATGATCGCCAAGCACACGCTCGCCCTTTTCGACGCGCAGTCGCGGCGGGCGGCCTGAGGCGCCGCGCCGGCGCGTCGGCGGGAACCCGACTCCAGGGCATGGGTTAGGGGCGCTCACGCAGCCGCCCCGAGGAAATTGCCCCATGACCCGCAAAGCCGCGCTCGCCGGCGGCGCTTTAAGCCTTCTCGCCCTGTTCGGGGTGGAGGCGACGAGCGCCGAATCGATCACCGAAAAAACCGGCGTCAACGCCATGCTCGGCGTCAGCCCCTCGACGCCGGATTTCGTCCGCGAGGCCGCGGTCAGCGACATGTTCGAGATCGAATCCGGCGCGCTCGCCAAAGAGAAGGGGAACGCCGCGACCAAAGCCTTCGCCGAAAAGCTCGTCTCCGACCATGGCGCGGCTGCGGGGTCGCTGCGCGCCGTCATGGCCGAGCATTCGATCAGGGTCGACCTGCCCCACGCGCTCAACGGCTCGGCGCAAAGCCGCATGAACGCGCTCAAGGCGCTTACCGGCGAAAAATTCGACCAGCGCTTCAGGGACGACCAGATCGAGGCGCACAAGGAGGCGATCGACCTGTTCGAGCGCTACGCCCGCGGCGGCGACAATGAGGCGCTCAAACACTGGGCCGAAAACCTACTGCCCGGGCTGCGCGCCCATCTCGCCATGGCCGAACGGCTCTGAGCCTCAAAAACCCGCGAAAACCTCGGCGACGCGCGCGCGCGCCGCGCCCTCGGACAGCAGAAGCTGCAGGGCGACGCGGGCCTTGCGCGCGTCGAGCGGGCCGGCCGGAATGAGCCCGCGCGCGATCAGGTCGATCTCGCCGCCGGCGTAGGCGTAGGAGGCGCGCAGCGTCTCGCCCGCGCCCGTGCGGGATGCGAAGACCACCGGCAGGCGCGCCGCGAGCGCGCCGAGCGCCGGCGCGGCGTCGGCCGCGACATGGCCCGCGCCCGGCAGGCTCAGCACGAGCCCGTCCGACACATCCGCGAGCGCCAGCGCGGCCGCGGCCTCGAAGCCGGGGCCGACCTCAAGAATCGCGACCCGCGCCGGCGCCGCGCCAAACGCGAGCTGCGGCAGGGCGGTCGCCGGCCGCAGCGCGACGCGCACGCGGCCCTCGGCCACATGGCCGATCGGCCCGAACGGCAGCGAGGCGAAGGCGTGCGGGCGAAAGCTGTGCGCCTTGCGCAGCAGGGGGCCTGAATGGATTTCGTCGTCGAAGACGGCGAGAACGCCAAGTCCGCGCGCCGCGCGCGAGGCCGCGACGCGCGCGGCGGCGAGGAGATTGGCCGGCCCGTCCGCGCCCGGCTGGTCGGGCCGGCGCATGGCCGCGGTGAGCACGATCGGCGCCTCGACCCGGGTCAGGAGCGCGAGCGCGAAGGCCGTCTCCTCCAGCGTGTCCGTGCCATGGGTGACGACGACCCCGTCAAAGCGCGTCGCCGCCTCGCGCGCGGCGCGCGCGATTGCCGCCTGATCGGCGAGCGTCAGGCTGGCCGAGGGCTTGGCCACGACGTCGAGCGTCTCGATTTCGGCCGTCTCGGCGAGCTGCGGGACGGCCGAGACCAGCGCCTGCGCGCCAAAGCGCAGCGCGCCGCCCTGCGACGGCGAGGCGGCGGCCATGGCGATGGTGCCGCCGGTGGAGATCACGAGGACGCGGGGCATGGCGCGGGTGGGCTTTTTGGAGAGAAAGACGTGAAAACGCCGGCCTTTCGGGCCGGCGTGCTGCGTCTTGAGCTTCGTCTCAGGCTTCGGCGGACGCGGCCGCGGCCTTCTCGGCCGCCGCGGCGGCGGCGGCGGCGCGCTCCTGCGCCTTCTTCTTGGGCTGCGCCTGCTTCGGATTGTTCTTCGCCTCGCGGCTCAGCACGCCGAGCCCGTCGAGCAGGCGGCTGACGCGGTCGGTCGGCTGGGCGCCCTTGGCGAGCCAGTCCTTGGCCTTTTCCGTGTCGAGCACCACGCGGTCGGCGGCGTCCTTCGGCTTCAGCGGATCGAACGAGCCGATGCGCTCGATGAAGCGGCCGTCGCGCGCGTTGCGCGAATCGGCGACGACGACGCGATAGAACGGGCGCTTCTTGGCGCCGCCGCGCGACAGGCGGATTTTCAGGGACATCACATTACTCCAGTCATGACGCGCGAGGCGCGTGCTTTCTGCGCTTGAGGCCGGCCCGACAAGGACCCGGCTATTTCTTCTTTCCGAAGGGGTTGAGGCCGCTCAGAAACCCGCCGCCGGCGCCAAGCCCCGGCAGCTTCGGCGCGCCGCCCGGCGCGGGCGCGGCGCCAAGGCCCGGCAGCTTTGGCGCCGCGGGCTGAGGGGCGAGAGGCGGCGCGGCGGGCTTGCCCGCGGCCGAAGGAGAGGCCGGCGTTTTGGCCGCCGGCGCTTTGCCCGGAGCAGCGGGCCCGCCGAGGCCCGGGACGGCGCCGCCGAACTGCTTCTGCAGCGCCGCGACCTGTTCGGGCGAGGGCTGGGGCATGCCGCCCATCATGCCGCCCGGAAGCCCGGGCATGCCGCCGCCCGGCCCGCCGAGCATGGCGGCCATCTTGCCCATCATGCCGCCGCCGCGCTTGCCGCCCATGGACTTCATGAGGTCGGCCATCTGGCGGTGCTGCTTCAAAAGCCTGTTGACGTCCTCGACCTTGACGCCCGCGCCCGCCGCGACGCGCTTTTTGCGCGAGGCCTTAAGCAAATCAGGGTTGCGTCGCTCTTTCGGCGTCATCGAAGAGATCACCGCGCGCTGGCGTTTGATGATCCTGTCGTCGAGCTGCGAGGCGGCGAGCTGCTCCTTCATCTTGCCGATTCCGGGCAGCATGCCGAGCACGCCGCCGAGCCCGCCGATCTTCTCGACCTGGGCGAGCTGCTCCGACAGGTCTTCGAGGTCGAACTTGCCCTTGCGCATGCGCTCGGCGAGGCGCTGCGCCTTCTCGGCGTCGATGGTCTGGGCCGCCTTCTCGACCAGCGAGACGATGTCGCCCATGCCGAGGATGCGGTTGGCGATGCGCGCGGGATGGAAATCCTCGAGCGCGTCCATCTTCTCGCCCGAGCCGATGAGCTTGATCGGCCTGCCGGTGACGGCGCGCATGGAGAGCGCCGCGCCGCCGCGCCCGTCGCCGTCGACGCGCGTCAGCACGATGCCGGTGAGGCCGACGCGCTCGTCGAAGCTTTTGGCCAGATTGACGGCGTCCTGGCCGGTCAGGCTGTCGGCGACGAGCAGGATCTCATGCGGGCGCGAGGCGGCCTTGATCTCGGCCATCTCCCGCATCAGCGCTTCGTCGATATGGGTGCGGCCGGCGGTGTCGATCAGCACCACGTCAAAACCCTGGAGCCGCGCGGCCTGCTCGGCCCTGACCGCGATCTGCACCGGCGTCTGGCCGGCGACGATCGGCAGCGTCTCGACGCCGATCTGGCGGCCGAGCACGGCGAGCTGCTCCTGCGCCGCCGGCCGCTTGACGTCGAGAGAGGCCATCAGGACCTTGCGGCCCATCTGCTCCTTGAGGCGCTTGGCGATCTTGGCGGCGGTCGTGGTCTTGCCGGCGCCCTGCAGGCCGACCATCATGATCGCGACCGGCGGGGCGGCGTCGAGATTGATCGGGTCGGCGTCGGAGCCGAGCGTCTCGACCAGCACGTCATGGACGATCTTGACGACCATCTGGCCGGGCGTGACCGACTTGACGACGTCGGCGCCGACCGCGCGCGAACGCACCCTGTCCACGAAGGAGCGCACGACGTCGAGCGCGACATCGGCCTCGAGCAGGGCGCGGCGCACCTCGCGCAGGGCGAGGTTGACGTCGTCCTCGGTCAGCGCGCCGCGCCGCGTGAGGCTGTCGAAAATGGAGGAGAGCTTTTCCGAAAGCCCTTCGAACATCGTTCGCCCTTTTAAAATCCGGTCTCGCGCCGGCAGGACCGGACGCCGCCGCTCCGTCGTCTGCAGGGCGAAGCTCGCGCTACGCAGCCAACGCAAATCGCGCCCGGGGGCGCGACGCGCTGCCGGACGTTGCCGACAGCCCCAGGCTCGGGTCGGCTTCAGCCGCGCCGCCCTCGCAGGCCGCGCGAAAGCGGTTTTTCGCGCGCATGCGCCGCAAAGTCAAGGCGCGCGGCGGAAGCGTCAGGGAAAGCGCGTCAGGGAGGCGGCCCGCCGAAGCGCCGGGCGACAAGCGACCTTTCGCAAAGAGAGCCGCTGGGCGCCGGCCCGGCTCTCGCGCTCCATATCGCGCGGAAAACATGGCGGGAGCGTTTTGCGCCCGCGCGGGTTCGTGCTAAATCCGCGCGGCGTCTCCCGGTAGCTCAGCAGGATAGAGCAACGGTTTCCTAAACCGTAGGTCAGGGGTTCGAATCCCTTCCGGGAGGCCAGCGCGTCTTAAACGACAGGGACATGGCGTCTCCACGCCTTTCCTTTCGGCTCGCGCCTTTCCCGCCGGCTTCGCCGGGCGGCGGCAAGACCTTATCCGACAAGGCGTGACCCCGCGGTCTGGCGCTCCATGCGCGCCTTGAGCCTGCGCCCGGCCATGAGCCTTTCGGCGCGCCTGCCGGCGACGACGTCCTTATGTCCATCGCGCCAAGAAATTGGCGATCGACGCGCTCGGCGCATCCGCGTCGATCGCCTTGTCTCGTTCCAGGCGACGCATCTCCGATTTGGCGAAAAATACACGTATTGCGATTATTTCGATTGACGGATAATGGAAGATTGTTAATATTCAGTTAACGCAACGGCAAGAGTCCGCGGGGGATGAGATGCTTGTTATCGTTGATGAAAGAGAAATCGTCACGTCTGGCTACGCGAGCCGTTTCGGCAATGAGGGCGTCGCGTCCACGGCCTTTCGTCCCGAAGATTTTCGCGAATGGGTTGTATCGGTCGGCGATCCCGACCTGAACGCCGTGGAGGCGTTCCTCCTCGGCGATTGTCGCGAAAGGCGACAGTATCCGAAGATCATCCGGGAGCGGTCGCTTGCGCCGGTCATCGCCCTGAACGACGCGCCGTCGCTGGAGCAGACGCTTGATCTCTTCGCCGCGGGCGTCGACGACGTCGTCCGCAAGCCCGTTCACGTGCGGGAGATTCTCGCGCGCGTCGGAGCCATCCGGCGCCGTCAGGAGAAAGACGCGGAGGCCGTCTCCGTCGGGGACCTGCGCGTGTTCTTCGACGGTCGCGATCCGGAGCTGAAAGGAGAAGCCCTGCTACTTCCGCGTCGCGAACGCCGAATTCTCGAATATCTCGTCAACAATCGTGGGCGGCGCGTCAGCAAGGCGCAGATCTTCAATTCAATCTACGGGATTTTTGACGAGGAGGTGGAGGAGAACGTCGTCGAAAGCCACATCAGCAAATTGCGGAAAAAGCTGCGCAAGCAGCTTGGCTATGACCCGATCGATTCGGTCAGATATCTGGGATACCGGCTCGACGAGGGACCTCAGCGCGCGATCCAGAGCTGAACACGCGTATCGCCCGGCCGCCGCGTCGAGACGCGGGAAGGGCGCATGCGCCGCGGACGGCGACAGGGCGACGAACAGGCGTCCCGGAGTCAAAGCGTGGAACGGGGCTTGGCGGGAGCCTGCAAGGGCGCCGGGGGGGGCCGCCTCCGACGCGGTGGGCGGTGGGGCAGGCGGCGTCCCGCGCCGTCGCGTATGGATTTTTCCATATTCTGATGGAATAAGTCTCGCCGGCGGGGATGGTCCCATGGCGAGAGGTGTTCGTGAGCGGCCGTCGACGGTCCCTTCGCCTGCCTGCGCGCATGGCGCTCGCCGCGGCCTTCCTCGCCGGCGCCGCGCCGTCGCACGCCGGAGAGGCCGCGCGCGAAGGCGCTGAAGAGGCGAGCCGTCCGCTCGAAACCAAGAATATTTTCGGCTTCACCGCGGGGACCGACATCGGCCCAGACCAGGATCGCGAACTGGAGCTCGAAACCAATCTCGCCTTCGGCAAGCGGACGGGCGCCTACGCCGTCGGCGCGCAGGCCGTGACGCTCGAGGTCAATCCGAACGACTGGGTCGAGATCGACACCGGGCTTATCGGGAGCTTCCACCGCGTCTCCGGGGTCGAGGGCCTCGACGACGGTCGCGGCGCGACATTTGGCGGCGTCGAGACGAAATTCAGCGTCGTGCTCGCGCACAGGAGCCCACGGACGCCGGTCGGCGTCACCGTCTCGATCGAGCCGGAATGGTCGCGCGTCGACGAAAGCGGGCGCGTCGGCTGGTCTTTCGGCGCCGAGACGCGCCTCATCGTCGACGCCGAACCCATTCCGGAACGGGACGAGCCGTTCCGCTTCGGCGCGAAACAGGTCGTGCTCGGCGCCGAAGCCGGCTATTTTCGCGCTTATGGCCGGCTAGCGGCCGACGATTTTCTCGGTCACGCGCTTTACGCCGGCCCGACCGCCTATGTGCATTTCAATGACACGGTGTTTCTCGCCGCCGCCGTCTCGACGCAGGTCGCCGGCGTAGCCACAGGCGTCGGCCGCGCGCTCGATCTCGTCAATTTTCCGCGCCGCCGGGTCAAGATGACGATCGGCGTCGAATTCTGAAATCATCGGCAAGCCGCCGTCCTGACGCGCGGCGAGCCTGACGCGCGGAAGAAGACGAAGATCGCCGGCGGTTCGGTCCCGGGCGCGCCGGCCTCATCCCCGCCCGTTTTCTCCTCGCCGTGGCGGATGCGCGATGAGCCTCGCGACCGCGATCCCGATCAGCGCGCCGACGCTGCTCGCCAGCCAGACGCCGACGTCGGCCGACCGGCCCGGCGTCCAGAGCCGACCTGTCTCGAAGACGGCGGCGGCGGCCGAATAGGCCATCAACTGGGCCCGGCTGTCGGTCGTCTGAAGCACGAGCCGCGTCATGAAGGCTGAAAGCGCATAGGCGAGCGCCCGCCCAGCGTTCTCGGCCAGGCCGGCGCAGGCATGTCCATGCCCGGAACGCAGGGACAGCGCGGCGATCCCGACCCAGGAGCAGCCGGCGGCGATCCGCAGCACGCGCTGAGCTTTCGGCCGGAACAGACGGGAGCGCATCCACAAGAGCGTCGGCGTCATCTGGAACTTCCGGCGTCGCCCGCGGTCCGCGCCCCCGGCCAGACCGCGGGAGTCTTCAAAAAGACGGGCGGCCTCAGGGACGTCGATAGACGTCGTCGCTCCAACGCAGCTCCGCGTCCGCAGGTCCAGCGAACTCCCAGGCGCGTTTCAACACCGCTTCGCTCTCCTCCGCGGAAGGCGCCCGCCACATGCGCTCTTCGTCGCCGTCGTCGGCGATCTCGAAAATCGCGCGCGCAATCTCGACGGAGGTGTCGTGGACGATGGCGAATCCGCGAATATGTGAAGGGACATAGGTCATTTCGATATCCTTGCCGCCGGCGCGCGCGCCGTCGACGCGAGACGGCGCCGACGGCCCGCCGCCGCCGCACATCGATCCGGCGGCGACTGGAGCCGCGGCGGATTTTACGCCGCGCGGCGCGAATGGAGCAACATGCGATCGGCGAAGCGGGCCGGGTTGCGGCGCCGGTCGCATGGCGCGGAGAGACGGGCGGCGCAGGCCGCCGGCGTCAGCGCGACGTCGACGACCATGCCGCGATCTTCAACCGGACATGATCGGGCCGGGGACCGGGCCCTCGTCGAGACGCCCGTCGCGCATGCAGCCGTCGATGGTCTTGCAGACCCCGTTCCGCATCGGCTTCCCGGGCGCGATGAAACCCAATCGATTGCGTCGCCCGGGCCCGGCCGAGCGCGGCGGGCGAGGGACGTTCGGCTCCGTCGTCCGGGACGATCATGCCGGGGCTTGCCGACCCGTCTTCCCGCGCGCCGCAATGGGGCGGCGGCGCGACGCTTGCCAAGAATCCGTCGGGGTCGGGCCCCGCAACCACGCCCCGTCACGCTGTTCTACGCCAGTTCGCGATCGGCGCTTCTCCGGCTTTCCAAGAGCCTGTTTGAAAATTGGGATGGGCCGGGATTCCCGTGTCGCTGCGAATATGGTTCACACCCTGGATGTGGACACGCCAGCAGCGAGGCCGGATGGCCAATCTCGCCCGAAAAGCCAAGCGCTACCCGTCTGATCTGACGGACGAGGAATGGGAGCGGATTGCGTCGTCGACGCCGAAGCCCGGGCGCCTGGGTCGACCGCGAGAGATCGAATTCCGGGAAATGATCAATGCGGTGCGCTATCTGGCGCGCTCGGGTTGCGGGTGGAGGATGCCGCCCGTGCATTTCGGTCATTGGCGGACGGTCTACGGCTGGTTCCGCGAACTGGCGCGGCGCTTCTTGTTCCAGACGATCCACGACGTCGAACTCATGCTCGACCGCGAAAGACAAGGACGCGAAGCAAGCCCGTCGGCCGCGGTGATCGACAGCCAGTCGGTCAAAGCGCCGCAGAGCGAGACGCGCGGCTATGACGCCGGCAAGAAGATCGTCGGCCGAAAGGGCCATATCGCTGTCGACCCAGACGGGCGGTTGCTGATGGTCAATCTGACGAGCGCCGACATCTCCGACAGCGCCGGAGCGCAGGCGATCCTCGATGCGATCCGCAAACGCTGGCCATGGGGGAGGCATCTCTTCGCCGACGCCGCCTACGACCGGCTGAAGTTGATGGACAAGGCCGCCTATCTGCAGTTCGTGCTCGAAATCATCGGTCGCCGTGACGGTCAGAAGGGCTTCGAAGTTCTGCCGCGCCGATGGGTCGTCGAACGCACGTTCGGTTGGATGATCCGCTGGCGCAGGCTTGTTCGCGTCTACGAACGGCGCATCGACGTCTCAACTGCGATGATCCACGTCGCAATGGGCGGCGTTCTCATTCGCCGAAATGCGCATCCCTGATTTCCAAACAGGCTCTAACGCCTTGCAAGATGCCAAGAGCCGCGACCGGTGCGAGCGTCCACTCGAGTGTGGAAGCGCGCTCGGCGTCAGGCTTGACAGCCTCCATTAATTGCACATATATGTATATACATGAATGCGCACGTCAATTTATTCCATGCCCTCGCTGACCCGGCCCGACTTCGCATTGTCGAAGTGATGAGGGCCGGAGAATGTGCGGTTGGCGACATCGTCGAGCGCATGGAAATTCATCAATCAGGCGTTTCCCGGCACCTTAAGATTTTGTCGGAAGCGGGACTCGTGCAGATGCGCCCGGAAGGACAGCGGCGCCTCTATTCATTGCGCAGAGAAGCGTTCGAACAGCTTGATGCCTGGGTCGCCGGATACCGCCGCCATTGGGAATCGCGGCTCGACAGATTTGACGCTGCCCTTGAGCGGCAACGGACCGCAACAAAAGTAGCGCCTCTGGAGAAATGAATATGAACATCCCACTTCCTGGCGCTCGTGCGCAGTTTTCAATTGCACGCCACTATGCCGCCACCACCGTTGACGAGGCCTGGGCGCTTTGGACGACAAAGACAGGTATTGAATCGTGGTGGGGACCTGAAGGCTTCAATGTTACTGTCACATCACTCGAACTGAAGCCTGGCGGCGAACTGGTTTACTTAATGACCGCAACCGCACCCGACCAAATTGAGTTCCTGGAGCGCGCGCGCATGCCGCTCACCACAGAATGCAAGGTCTTCTACACAGAGGTAACGTTTACCAGCCGCCTTGCTTATAAGACAATTGCGGATTTTGTGCCGCGGGTGGCGCCCTACGAAGTGGGCGCGGTTGTTGATCTGCTTGCGGTTGATGACGGCGTTAAACTCACGATCACATTTGACGCAATGCACGACGGCGCTTGGACCGAGCGCGCTCGTGCTGGTCACGAGAGTCAATTGCGCAAGCTTGATCGGTTGCTAGGCGATCGCGGCAAGACGACTAATTCGTGAACCCCTGGATACGCAGCGCCGGCGCGGTCGCCGCGGGCATTTTTCCTCACTGCCGTCACTTCGACGGCTACGGATGCGGTAATGAATGCGACGGGCATTTTACCGTCGGCATCTCAACACATGAATGGTTTGCTGTTTACTCTGGCTTTAGCCGACCGCGCGCGTTTCACGGCTATTTTGGACTACACGACCTCGCTGTTGGCGCCGGATCGGCAATGCGCCACGCTTGGATCCTGGCGGCAATTGGGCTTGCTGCGGGGTTGGCATGCGTCGTTGCCAACTTCGTCATTGGCGGGAACGATCTCGCTACGGCTTAGTAGGCGCTTTCTATTCCGGCTGAAACAATCCCTTACGTTCTTCTCGGCGCCACACTCGCGTCCCGAACTCGAAATGCCTCAATGTGAACCTGCTGCCGCTCGGCATGTATGTCGAGAGCGGCATTCATGCTCGCTGCCTGCAAAGAAACAAGCATCAAGGAGCGCCACCATGTTCGAAAAAGTTGCCTTCACGATGTATCCGGTGAAGGATATGGCCCGCGCCGAGCGTTTCTACCGTGAAACCCTTGGTTTGGGCTCAAGTACGGGCTCGGTGGAACACGGCTGGGTGGAGTTCGATCTCCCGAGCGGTGGGTGCCTGGCTCTGACCACACATTCCGGTTCGCAGCCGAGCGCAAGCGCAGGTGGAACCATTGCCTTTGAAGTCGCGAACCTCGACCAGTTGGTCGACGACCTCGAGGCGAAAGGCGTTTCGTTGCCGGCGACCGACATCCAGAGTCCAGTCTGCCGCATGGCCATATGCATCGATTCCGAAGGGAACCGGATTGTACTGCATCAACTCAAGCGCAAATTGAAGCCACCCTCATCTCCCGCTTCATAGTTGTTCCAGAAGTTCCTAAACCGCATCGCCCATGGAATTTGTCGATTTGGGCTGCCGCCGGTTTCGTGGACGCCGAGATAAGGTGTTTGACGAGGCCGGAGGTTGGCGATGGAGAGGCGTAAGTTCAGTCGGGAGTTCAAGATCGAGGCGGTTCGGTTCGTTCGCGAGCGCGGCGTAAGCGTCGCGCAGGCGGCGCGAGGCCTCGATCTTAATGAAAAGATGTTGCGCCACTGGGTGAAGGAAATGGCTGGCGGTCCAGTTCAGGCCGTGGGCGGTTCGGCCGAGAAGTCGGGATAGTTTTCGCGCAACATCGCCAGGAACGATCCCAGCGCGGGATTGCTGTTCGCCTCTCGCCAACAGGCCATGAATTTGACTTGGGTCGGACCGTCGTCGTGCAAGACCTCCCGGTAGACGACGCCTTCGTGACGCACGCCCGTCG